>DASZZA010000142.1:0-5325 GCA_035545135.1 Lacipirellulaceae bacterium
AGCCCATCGCTCGATACGCGGCGAGAGTGGATTGAGTCGCTGCAACGCGAGCAAAAAGCCGAACTGGTCGATCGCGCACGAGCCTTTGCCGAGCTGGACCCCGCGTCCGACGATCAGCAGCATATGCGGCAGGTTATGGAAAACATACGGACGGCCGACGACCGGGCCAAGTTGCAGGAGACACTCGTTGCGTACGGTCAATGGATCTCTCGGCGCACACCCGGTCAACAGGAAGAATTACGGCAACAATTGCAGGGTGCAACAGTCGAGAAGCAGGTGGAGATCATACACAGGCGCATCGACAGCGAAGAAAGACTGGCCTTACGCCACCTGTCTGACGACGACGCGGAAAGACTTCGCCAAGAAATCAGCCGCCTTGTCAACGATAATCGATCGGACTGGATCGAGAGAGCGCGACAAAATAAGCCCCTCCACATGAATTTCGAACGGCCATTCGATCAGCAGCGGATGACCATGATGGTGCTGGTGGAACTGATGCGCGGAAGTAAACGTGAAGCAACCGTCAAGCAGCTTGTGGGCGCGCTCAGTCCCGTGCAGCAAGAACATTGGCAAAGTTTGGAACATGACAAGCACGAGTTGGCTAAGCGTGGGCAGTTGTGGATTTGGATCCAGGATGCAATGAAGCTTAAAGCAGATCCGGAAAAGTTGGAGAATTTCTTCACAAAAAGTGGAAACCTGTCGTCGGACCAACGGCAGAAACTGCTGGACGAACCGCGCGATCGAATGCAAAAGGACTTAGAGCGAATGTACTACCGCTCCGAGCTGGGAATTGAAAACCCGGGACAATTGTTTGGCGACTTCGGCGAGCCGGGACGTTGGAACGGGCGCGGCGTGGGTCCGCCGCCCGGTGATGCAGGGGGTCGGAACCGACGACCGGGCTTCATACGAAGACGCGAACCACCGCCCGATGGCGAACCAAGTGACAGGCGGCCGGACTTCCGGCGCCGCCCCGCGCCTGATCAGCCACCGCCCGCCCAGGTGGACAAAAAACCGGACGCGGTCTGATGATTACACGTCACTTGGCGTTCGGATTGTGGGAGGCCTCTCCGAGGCCGATGGGTGCTTTATTCCCTGTGCCCGTCGGCGTCTGAGACGCCTCCCACAGGTTTGTTTACAAGGTGCTGGACGTGCGACCAATTTTAGCTGGCGTCGCGCTGCCTAAACTTCGTACCCACTGCGGAAGGTGGGATGCACGATGTGCATCAACCATGGATCGTTAAGCGGCTTGAGCTGCACCGGGTCCCACTCAACGCGGCCGCGCTTGTACACCGCCAGGTTGCCGAGCAAGATCGTTTCGGTGAGTGGCCCCGCGTAGTCCGGAAAGTTCGACATTGCCGGCTTCTTCGAATTCCGCATGGCGATGAACCATTCCTTTTCGTGGCCCGGGCTGCGGGGATAATCGACGTCCATTTCCTTGGCGCCAACAATTTGAATCCCCTGCTCTGCATAGTCGCCGGCCGCGTACATCTTGGCCTTGTCGCCAATGATCAGTGCACCGCTTTGATACGGCGGCGGAATCTCTTTGTTGTTCTCCTTCACCGCGAGCGTGACGCCCTGGAACAAGTGGGCGGGCGGCAGGTTGCCGCCGTCATACCAGTGCATCGTGAACGGCGCGCGGCCGTTGAGCTCGGGGAACTCGTACTTGATCTTCGAGTTCGTGGGGTACGTATCTCCGTCGTGCTCGGGGCATGCGGCCTCAACCGAGATCGGGTCTCGCATGTTGAGCGCCATAAACGGCAAATTGCACGTGTGGCAAGCCATGTCGCCCAATGCGCCGGTACCGAAATCCCACCAGCCACGCCAGGCGAACTGGTGGTATACGCCCGCCCCGCCGTACGGCCGCCAGGGTGCAGGCCCGATCCACACTTCCCAGTCGAGATTCGCCGGGACCGGCTGGATCATGGGCCGGTGACCACCTTGCGGCCAGATCGGTCGATTCGTCCAAATGTGCACTTCTTTGACCGTACCCAGGTTGCCGGCGCGGACTTGGTACGCCGCCTTGCGCATCGGGTTATAGGCTGTGAATTGATTACCCATTTGCGTGGCGACGCCTTTTTCACGCGCGATTTCACCCATGCGGCGGGCTTCCCAAATCGAATGAGCAAGTGGCTTCTGGCAATGGACGTGCTTACCCATCTTCATCGCCTTTGCCGCCATCACCGCATGATTGTGGTCCGGCACACTGACCGTTACCGCATCGATGCGATCGCCCATCTTGTCGAGCATCTCGCGAAAATCAGTGAAATTGTGCTCGGTCTTGTACGCCTTCACCATACCGTCGAGGATTTTGGAATCGACGTCGCACAGCGCATAGATCTTGCCATACTTCGACATATTCTGAACGTCGCTCTGGCCCTTGCCGCCGACGCCGATGCAACCAACCTGAATCTGCTCGTTCGGCGAGCTGCTTATTGCCGCCTCCAATCCCCCGGCCACCCAATAGCCCAAACCTGCAACCGCCGTTGTTTGTAGAAATTTGCGTCGATCGGTAACCAGTGACATTTGGTGATTCTCCCGGCATTCAGTAGGTCAGGCCGTGCCCGACAATGCAGCCCCGCCAGCCCCAGTGGGCTGACACAAGATAATTAACACAGCATAACGGCCACAACGGCGAAGATCAAACGAATGAAGGTGAATGGTGGTTACCCATACTTCATGTTGGGTGGAACGCCCTGAGTCTTCGAAGGGCGTTCCGACACAGCCAGGCCCGTCGTGGAGCTTCTGGGCATGCCACCCGACCGCTGGGGCCAATTTGCCAACGTGCGCCGCGGAAATTAGGCTATCCGAAGGTGAATCCGCAAATCACGAGTCTACGCCGCGAGGTAATCATTCTATGCAATTGAAGAGGCTTTTGTTCGTATTCGCGTTCTGGTCCTATGCCGCCCTCTGCTCGACAACCTCGCCCGTGGCCGCGGCAGATCAGCAGGCCCTCGTCGCGCGAGTCAAACAACTCATTGGCCAAGTGACCAAGTCGAAATCGGGTGACATCATCGCCGTCGACTTGGATAACCGGGCCGCGACCGACGCGGACCTCAAAATGCTGGCCGCCGCACCGAACCTGCAAAAGCTTGTCGTCTGGGGTGTGGGGATTACCGATGCCGGCATGGACTACTTGTTGCCTCTTAAAAATCTTCAAGATCTCGAATTGCATAACACGCGAATCACCGATGCCGGTTTGGCGAAACTGGTCGCGCTAAAAAAACTCAAGTGGCTCGATCTGCAGCACGATGCCAGCATCACGAACGACGGCCTCGCGAGCGTTGGCAAGCTGCCCAATCTCGCGTATCTCATTTTGCTCTACACGCGAGTTACGGATCCCGGCCTCGCGCATCTGGCCAATGCCAAGAAACTTCGCTTGCTCGATCTGCGCGGGTGCAAGATTGGCGACGACGGCCTCGCGCATCTGAAGCCACTTAAGGGACTGGTTGCGCTGAAGCTTCGTTCCTCCGGCGTGACCGACGCCGGCCTCGCCTACCTGGAGGGAATGAAAAAGCTTCGTACATTGGCGTTGGAAGACGCTAATCTCACCGACGCTGGCCTCTCGCACCTGGCCGACCTCACCGAGCTCGACGACCTCGATCTGATGCGCGTTCACATCAGCGACAAGGGGCTCGCCCATTTGCAGAATCTTACAAAACTAAAAATTCTGTTCATTCGCGCGACGTACATCACGGACGATGGCCTGAAGTACTTGCGCAATATGAAACACATGCGTAAGCTGGACTTGAGTGAAGTCCCCGGCATCAGCGGTAGCGGACTGGCAAGTCTTACCGGGATGCAGGATCTGGTCTGGCTCAACTTGTGGAACACCCACACCGGCAACGCTGGAATGGAATATGTCGGTAAACTCTCGAGCCTGTTGTACCTCAATTTGGACAACACCGTCATTGATGACGACGGCTTGAAGCCGCTGGCGGCCTTGCCACATCTCGAAACATTGTCTCTTAATCAAACATCGATCACCGACGACGGACTTGAAACGTTAAGCTCTTGCCATTCGCTGAAGAAGCTTTCGGTGCGCCTCACCGCTGTCAGCAAAAAGGGCGTTGCCAAATTGAAACAAGCATTGCCCAACGTACAGGTCGCATACGACGAATAAAGCGATACACGGCCTACGCTTGTTCCTATGCTCTTCGTGGGAACGACGGAGTGTGAAAGACAAAAATATTTGCCGCCGCATTCGGTCCTTGTTAGCCTGGATGGTATGGGACCAGACCACACGTCCTACGACTTTCTCGCGCACTTCGACCGCCCCAAGACGGTTGACTCTCCCGATTTCGAATGGGTGGACGAGGTCCTGCCCAACAGCTCACCAGTGGTCGTGAGCTGCCAGCCGACGCCGCCCGCATTATCCGGCGACGCCGCCCAACTGGAGGCAGCGCCGCCGCAGGCTCCACGACACGGCGTTCAGTGGGTTCTGCAATGGGCCGCCGCGTTGGCTGTTCTCGCATTTGCCGGGAGCATCCTCGTCGAGTTCACATACCTGCTCGTGGCCGAGCACGAGCTGAGCATAGCGGCACGAGCCGGCGCGTTGGAGGCGACCCTCCCACGTGCGACCCCACGAAGCGTGATGCTGGTCGTCCAGAATCATCTCACACGATACCCGCGACTCGCCAAGCATCTACAGCTAACAGTTTTGCAAAACGGTTCGCCGGCCGCCCGCCAATTCCGTCACGGCGACGGTGATCGGATTTCCGTAAGACTCTCAGCATCCAGCAACGACGTGCTACCCGATTGGCTGCGAATCATGATGCTCTGGCGTGGAGACACCCAAATTAGAGCGTATGCCGAGCGGCAGATCCCCGGAAGAAAGCTCGTGCACGACTAGCTCACACAGCGGCGGAGAACATCTCCGCATAGTCGAGCACCCACTGTTCGATAAGTTCGCGGAAACTTTGCAAATCCACGTCTGCCAGCCGCTGATAGTGATTGCGGCTGAGCACCTCTTTGTTCCGCACGGCGCCTTTGGCCGCGATTTCGAGCACGTGGTACGTGTTGTACGGACTGACGACGACCTGCAGCCGGCTGAAATAAGTCCCGCGCCGGCCGTCGCTGATCCGTATATCATCCCGGCCGACGGCCGCCCCCCAGCCGGTTTCATCCACGACCGCTTCCACCCGAAAACCCGGAAAGTTATCGGCCAACTCCCCCAGACAATTCTCGATGTGCTCGGCCAGTTCAAGGCGATACTGCGAGTGACGGCGCCGGCATTCCTCTTCGGTAAGCGCTTTTGCGGCCGCCTCATTGAGCTGCGCGGCCCTGGTTTTCTTGCCGCGCTCGGTCGCTCGCTGTAGTCGTTCGCGG
>DASZZA010000143.1:0-2089 GCA_035545135.1 Lacipirellulaceae bacterium
CAGCCTGGAAGGCGTGACAGAAATCAATTTCATCGCCCATAGTCTTGGTAATCTCGTTGTGCGGCATTGGCTGAAGGATTTGGCGGATGAGGGACGCAGGTTGCCTGACGGGCAGTCGTTTGGGCGAATGGTGATGCTCACGCCGCCGAACTTGCAGCCGCGGTTGGCGACGATCTTGGTGCGCGGAAAGCTGGCGCAATTCGTGGCCGGGCCCGCCGCGGAGGCGATGGCCAGCGGGTGGGAAGGCTTGGAGCCACGGCTGGCGACGCCGCCGTTCGAGTTTGGCGTGCTGGCGGGCGGCAAGGGGGATGGCCGCGGATACAACCCGCTTATTCCGGGCGATGATGATGGCGTCGTCACGGTGGCAAGCACGCGGCTTGCCGGTGCTCGCGATTTTCGGCTGCTACCGGTGTTGCACACATTCTTCATGAATGATCGGCGCGTTCAGGAATACGCGGTTCGCTTTCTTCGGCATGGCTATTTCGAGAGCGAAGAAACGCGGCAGCCGATCGAAGAGGATTGAGGGTGCTGGATGCAGGGGGTGGGGAAAGACGTACAATATCGACATAACGTTTAGTTCCCTGTCTCAGGCACCCAGCATCCTACTCACTCGTTCATGCGAATTGCCGGTATCGATTTTGGGACGGTTCGAATCGGCGTCGCGCTGGCCGATTCAGATTTCGCGATTGCCAGCCCCTTCGCGAATTACTCGCGTCGGACGCCTACGCTCGATGCGGAGTATTTTGCGAGGTTGGCAAAAGAGGAGCAGATCGGGCGATTTGTCGTCGGGCTGCCGGTCCATTTGCACGGCGGCGAGAGTGAGAAATCGAACGAGGCGCGAGCCTTCGGAAAGTGGCTGCAGATAACGACGGGGGTGCCGGTCGAGTTTTTTGATGAGCGATTTACGACGGCCGAAGCGGACGAGTTGCTGGGTTCCGCGAAGCTGACGAAAAAACAGCGGCAAGCACGGCGTGATCAGTTGGCGGCGCAGATTATGCTGACAGCGTATTTGGAATCGGGGGCGCGCGGGAAGGATATATTGGAATCGATCGATTGACGAGCGTTAAGAAGTCACACGCAGAGGCGCAGAGCGCGCGGCGGAGAACTGTTTTTTCCTCTGCGACCTCTGCGACTCTGCGTGCAACTCATTGAAACTTGTGTTGTTAAATGTCAAAGCTCGTTTTTGGTTGTGGTTATCTTGGCGAGCGAGTTGCACGGCGGTGGCACGACGCGGGGCATGAAGTTTGTGTCGTGACGCGAAGGGTTGACCGCACAGAAGAGTTTCGACAACGCGGGTATAAGCCGATTGTGGCCGACGTGACGCGGCCGGAGACGCTTCTAAGGCTGCCCGTTGCTGAAACCGTTCTTTTCGCAGTTGGGGTTGATCGCACCAGTTCGAACTCGGTTTACGACGTGTACGCGAGCGGGCTAGGCAATGTGCTGGCATCGCTCTCAGTGGAAACGGAGCGCGTCATTTACATCAGTACAACCGGCGTTTACGGAACAGCGGATGGTGCGTGGGTCGACGAATTAACGCGGCCGAATCCGCAACGCGAAGGCGGGCAGGCGTCGCTGGCAGCCGAGCAAGTGCTGGGCGGCCATCCGCTTGGGCGGCGAAGCGTGGTATTGCGATTGGCGGGCATTTACGGTCCAGCGCGGATCCCGTTTCTGAAGGAATTACGTGAGGGTCGGCCGATTCCGGCGCCGGTAACGGGCTGGCTAAACCTCGTCCATGTCGATGATGCAGCGGCAATTGTTGTAGCGGCTGATGATTTGAAGTCGTTTAATGATGGACCACGGATATATTGCGTGAGCGACGGCCGGCCGGTCGAACGGGGTGAGTTTTACCGTGAAGTTGCGCGGCAGATCGGCGCGCCGGCGCCGCGGTTTGCGGAGCCGGAACCGAAATCACCGCGGGCAGCACGGGCCGAGGCAAATCGGCGCATCAGTAACTCACGAATGATGGCCGAGCTGCGGGTCACACTGGCTTATCCAACCTATCAGGCGGGACTGCGAGCCGCTGTTGATACACGGAATCAGTAGATAAGAGTTTCGAACAAAATGGCTTCGGAGAGTGGACAGTCCCATT
>DASZZA010000144.1:0-9374 GCA_035545135.1 Lacipirellulaceae bacterium
TTACCGTTGCACCGTAACGAAGCGGAATGGAATACGACTGCGATGCTCGATGGTGTACCGATGCCGCTAGAATGGCGCAATGACGGGCGCGAGTGTGCAATCCATGTCCCCGAGCCCGGTCAATATTCGCTCGCGATTTACTGCCTCCCCAAAACGACAACAGGCGGAACCGAAAATCAAATTGCGCTTTCCATCCCGCCAGTTCGTGGCGCGCAAATCGCCCTCCGGTTTCCGGAATCGGCTTCCGCACCGACAATATCCCACGCCTCTCTTCTACCGATGCCGGTCACATCTACCGGTACTCTCAAGGGCGAACTCGAACGTACCGACCGACTTCACATTCAGTGGTTGCCCTCCGATCTTCCCGATACCGGCAAGCAGGGAGTAAGCGTAACCGAGCTCCGATGGTTGGACATCAAACCTGCCGACACGGAACTCACAATCAAATACATCGTAGAAGGTGCCGGACGCCGTCCAGACTCCCTGACAATTTCGTACGACGATCGTTGGAAGTTGCTGTCGAGCGTCGGGTCTACGGCTACCGATCATGTCGACTCAAATTCCTGCGGTCGACGCATATTGCGTGTGCCAATTCCAACACAGCCCACCGATCGCCCGGAGGTTAAGTTGCGCTGGCGGTTGGCCGATCCCATCTCGATCGGCAATTTTCGCTTGCCACAAGTCGAACTGACCACCGTTTCGACGAGTAAGCGATGGCTAGCACTATCAGTCGACCCAGTGTGGGAATGCGAGCTAGCGGACTCGTCTGCGATGGAAGGTATGGCCGACGAGTTCTTATCGATGTGGGGAGCATCCGACGCCAGCTTCACGCCACAACTGGTGTTTTCCAATTTCGATTTCGACCATCCGTGGACCGTGGCAATTCGCCCGGGCGAGACGGAGCCGATCGTAAATGAAGCCATCGAAGTCGCGGCCGGCCTCAGTGCCCTGCGCGTGAAATATGAGGCAAAGATAGCGCCGGGAAATGTCGGCACGTACGGGATGGAATTGTCCGTACCCGCCAACCTCTCGATCGACGAGATCACCGCTTCCGCAGACGACGCGATCATCCCGTCGCGTTGGAGCCGTTCGGCAGCGAACCGTGTCAACGTATTCTTCGGGAAGCAAATAACCGAACCATGCCGACTTGTGGTGCAGGGTAAAACTCCGGTCGCTGCTGCAGGCACTGCCGATCTCCCGCGCATCTCAACGTTGGCCACTGAGGCAATGACGCGAAAAATGCGGCTTTACCGCGATGATGACGTCCACGTCGACTTGCAAGGTATATCGCTATCGACTGATTCCGATACAGAATCGACCGATCCGCCACCGTCGAAATGGAGAATGCGACCGATAGGTTTGTGCTACTTGGACACGAATTCAACAACGGCCGCACATATCCTGGTAAGACCAAACGACATCAAGCTCAGTGGTAACACGCTTACCGCCCTGACTCGAGAAAACGGTGCATGGGTGATGAATTATCGCTGCCAGCTCACCGTCGAAAAGGGCGAGTTGGACGTCTTGCGGATGCGTATCCCTAACGATTGTACCGCTCCATTTGACGTTCAATCGGCCTTACCGATTTCGACTGAGGTCAAACGGATCGATGAGCACTCCTCGCTTCTTCTCGTTCGTTTCGATACTGCGGTCGCTAAAGGCGGCAGTATCGACGTGCGGATCAGCTCGCCATTGAAGTCGTCAGCAGGAATGGAAATCGCTGTTCCATCGATCGTGCCCGAAGCGCTGACACACGGGCATCGGTTTGTCTCAGTCCCCGATTTGGGCGATTCACAGAGGTTGAGCTGGGCAGTAACGGGCACCCACCCAGCAAGTGTTCCGCCAAAGCTATTGGTCGGATTCACGGTGCCGACGCCGGCACACTCGTTCGAAATCGTTGGCAGCACATTCAAAGTTGTCAGTCAGCCGCAAGCCGCTCCAACGATTCCACCGCAAATTCGTCTCGCAGATACGGTTGTAGTCGTCGGCGAAACAAATGCGCAGCTAATCGCGACACGACTGATCCTTGCTCCACATGGCCTCAACGAGTGCACAGTACAATTGCCCAAAGAACAGCAGCTTGTCTCTCTGCGAATAAACGGACAGCCGACGCTGATTCGCCGCCTTGACGAGGCACAATGGCAAATTGGCCTTGGCCCCGCGCAGTTACCCCAATTTGTCGAAATCGTTGCTCGGTCGCCGCTCAAGAACATGCGCAGTTCAACCATATTGCGACGCCCGACGCTTTTTGCCTACGGCCAACCGATCCCAACGGAAATGAGCCTGTGGTCGTTCGCACACCCGTCGAAGTCGGCCACTCGAATCGTCCACGGCGCCGACCAGCTTTCCGCCATAGAACAAGCTGCATTGCGTCTGGACCGGTTGGTGAGCATTGCGGAATCGGCTCAAGCAACGGCCGCCGAACTGCCCTCACCCGACGGTTACAATTGGTTTCAACCGTGGGCCCAACTTTTGGCCACCGCACGCGCTCAAGCACAGCAAACGACGGCCGTGCGTCGTTCCAACAGCGTTCAAAGCCAGGTTTCGCATACGACGGAAGACCAGATTGGCCAAGCCGCCGGTCGCCTCGATAAGTGGCTCGCTGATTGCCGCAAAAGTTTGGCTCGACCGAATTCTGGCGAAACGGCCACGGAGACAAGTTCGGACAATCCCGTGGCTTCGCTGCTATCTGACCCCGCAGCCGGTGAATGGACGTATTACGTCGCCGAAGGGGGCAAGGAACAATTGAACCTCGAACTGCGGCCACTTGCCCCAACCGCCGCGCAGACTCGTCTTTTCGGTTTGCTATTGATCGCCGCAATTCTCGTGGCAGTCGTCGGTCTGATGCGCTGGCCAGCCGCGATGGACTTCGTCAATCGCTGGCCGCACGCGTTCGGTATTCTATTTGGAATCACGTACTGGGCGTTTCTGTGGCCCAGCTGGCTCGGCCTGGTTATTGCCGCTATCGGCCTTTGGCTAGCTCTGCGGTTCGATTGGCCTGGACGCACGCTCCGCACTGAGGCCAGCACCGTGCTACGAACTGCTCGCTCCTCCGGATGATGCCGGCGCGTTGGCCGACCCGCCGACGAGATGACCGCCCAAGTGCTGAGAACAAAAAACCGCTCCGGTGGGAATACAGGCCCTATGGTGTCAACTCACCAGATCAACATATTCCCGAACCCGGAGCGGCCGTTATCGCACGTCTAACGTGCACGTATTATCGTTGCTGCCACTTACTCTGGGCGATCGAATTACATGAATGTGCGTTAGCAAAAATTGATCTTTTGCGTACCGTTTCTACTCCATGGAATCGCGGAAAAATGAATCCGGCAGCACGCGGTCGGCGGTGCGCCCCAACTCATTGGGCGACCGTCGTTGCCCAATCGAGTGCCACGCGGCAACGTCCTTTAGCTCCGGCATCAATTCAACAAGCTGTTGTTCCAGCATTGTGGCAAACCGCTGGATCGACGAACTGGTCGTCGTCTCCTTAATCGCCCTAACGGTTTTCATGATCCGCAGCAAGCGAGCACGAACCATAACTGGTTCCGAAAGCGGCGCGTTGGTCTCGACCAGAAGATCGGTCAGCGGCACTTCGAGTGCCTCTTGCCACCGCAATAGGTCCGAGAGCAACATATCGCTCGTCGGACTCTCCTGCCGGCGCACCTGGTCAATCGAAGTGTGCATGCGCCGCGCCGCGCTTCGCAACGAAATACCCTGACGGCGCCGCACATCCGCGATCCGGTGCAAGGGTCGCTGCTCGGAAGTAATGGGGACTCTGGGAAGGGGCAAATGCCCATACGTTGAATCAAACGGAATTTCATGAGCGATACTCATCGCACTGCCTCCTCATGCCCGCCACGGCGGGCACGACCACAAAAGATGAGACTGGTCGTCGTTCCGAAGACGAGATTACTGTGCACGGTCTATACGTACTGACAGTTACCCAATTCCCTACGGCAATCCGCGGGCAACAGCAGATGGTCAACTACAGCACAGCGTTCCCGTGCGTCCCGCGCGAGAAGCTTCCTGCTGCGCGATCGTTCTCCACCGAATAGTTCGCTGGAGACTCTTCAACCCGACGTTTGTTCCGGCTTCAGAGATGCAAGCTGAAAAGGTCGGCCCATGGGGCCTGTCACAAGCGATCGAGCTGTTGAAGTCTCAACCGCTTGGACGCCCATATCCTACGCAAGTATTTTTCGCATTTCAAGACTCTTGTTGCAAAATTTTTCCCGTGCGCGCCGAATCACGGCCGGCTAAAAATAGTTGTGCCACTGCGTACAAAGAAAGTTGCGGTCGTTAAAGCGATTGAACATTTCACTTACCAGAAGTTGATGCGAGCGAGCCGCGTTGTTCGATGCGCCGAAAATTTTTTTGCTGACCTCCCAATTAACAACTCGTCTGACTGTCCTACTCGTCGCCAATGTTTGCACTCGTAAGCATCTGTGGCACACGAGATTTACGATGCAAGCGTTTTCATTTAGCATCGCAATTGCTCGGCGACCGGCTGTCCGACTGCCAATGCCTCGGGCGGGCGATAGCCAATCGACAATGGTCGTACGCTTCCGATACACGAGATCCTGAAGTGCTTCAGCGGCCCTACGTTTGGGCGTAGTCCGTCCCTGTCCGGTTCGAGTAGAATGGCTTTCGCAGACGCGCGCTGAACGTGCCAAAAGTCGTGGCAGTGATTACCCATATCCCACGAGCCACTCGGTGAGGGCGGCTTCAGCACTTGTCTTTGCCTCAAACGCGAAATGGGAGTCAGCCGGACCGCGCTGGCGGCGGGTATTCTCACAGAACCGAGGGCTAGCGCCCTGCGGCTGATCGTTTCGAGACAAAGCTTGGTCGAAGACTTCGCGCCGACGCATCGCCCGCTTGCCCACACACACGGTCCGGTAGCTCAGCGGTTAGAGCAGGGGACTCATAATCCCTTGGTCGGGGGTTCGAATCCCTCCCGGACTACTTTTCGTTTCGAACAGTATCGCGACGAGTCGCATTTGTCGGCATTTACAGGGTCCGCCTTTGCCGGCCGCGTATCCCGACAACAGTTTACAACTATCGCAAAATCAAGGCGAAGCAGAATCCGAAGCAGTCGCGCTTACCGCCTCGTCGCTTGGATTGGTCCCTATAACTGAGTGTCCTGATCGCACCAACGGATGAGCCGTGTATCGGTCTGACGCTCGGTGAATTGTCGTTTATCATTTCCTGATTTGACCAATGACCAGCCATACTACGAGGAGCAGAGCGAGCATACTGGAACTTGGCTCCGGAACCGGACTGCTTGCGGATGCCGCACCGCCGATAATGTTCCCGAAATTCTGGCGCCAGAGGGCGTACTTTTGGCTGCTGCTGCCGTTATGTCGCCAAAGCACGTAGTCGGCGGCATCCACCAAGCCGTCGTGATTACAGTCGCCGGTCATTGCTGGGATCACGTACGTAACGATGGCCCTCGCCGGCACGCTGACCGTGAAATTGTTTCGCAGCCCCATCGCGGCGGACTGGGACATTCTAATCCCGTCGACCAACAAGTATTCCGTTCCCTGCGAATCAAGCTGTGCACCAGATATGTTGATAGTCGCGTCGGCTGAATCGTTGGAGCTTAAGTTGATCAGCATGACCGCGACGCTGCCATCGGCCTGGAGCGCGGCGCGAGCACTGACACTCGTATTGGTAAAACTGGCAGTGACGAAATCGTCACGGGGCGACGCGAGCCGGTTGACCATCGAGGCACCATAGAGCGCGCTGCCTCGCGTCAGCGAGCTGTCAGTCACCAGTGGCCGACCTGCCGTCGATGCGCGAAACCACCGCTTAGTTGGATAAGCCGCTGTCGTCGGTCATTACGATTTTACCACAGTACGTGCACCGGCGTTGGCGCTCGATCTGCGCAAACCGTGCGTCCTGTTGATAGTTACTTTCGTTTAGAGCTTCTAAACAAAAAGGCTTCGGAGATGGGGGGACAGTCCCATTTTGCTCCGAAGACTCGGCAAAGTTGGGACAGTCCCCGGCGATGTTGTTAGAAGCTCTTCGAAAGAACAGCCACGAGATGGCTATTCATGGTTGATCGCCGACGAGTCGCAAAGCGACAGAATTCGACAGAATCGCACCGACGATTTCTGTAGATCGCGCGGCGCAATTGCCCGCATAGACGGGCTGGTATTTGTCCTCCGCTCGGCAGCATCCGCAGTCAGTGAATGAACGGGCCGACAAACACAGTCGCCCGCCGAAATTACGAACGCCTCGCTGCGACCGCTCTCGCATAAGCATAGTAAACTTGCTCGTGTTGCGGACTGCGTCGATGCATCTGGCGGCCGACATTCATGTTGAAATGCCTCCTGACGAGGCCGGTCCGATTCGGGGAAATCGTCGCAGCCATTGGCAAGTAAATTCCGTTGCGTCTCCGAAACCTAGCGACGTGGCAGTTGACTAATAAAGCTTCCGACCTGATTTTCTCAATTTCACGAAGGCAGATGTATGACCGCGCAATCGATTCGCACTTTGCTGGTTGATGACGATTCTATCGACGTCGAGCTCACGCGGCGCGCATTGGCGGCAAACGTTGCGCCTCGTTTTATCGTCGATGCTGCAGCATCACTGCAGGAGGCGACCGCGCAATTGGCAAAGGCCAATTACGACGTTGTGCTGTTGGATTTAGGGCTACCCGATTCTCAGCGCAACGAGACGCTAAATCTGGTCCGCGAATCCTGTCGAAACGACTTGCCAATCATTGTACTGACAGGTCTCGACGATGACACCGTAGCGCTCGGCGCCGTCGACGCAGGAGCACAAGACTACATAACGAAGGACGCGATTACTCCCGAATTGCTGGCCCGGACCATCCGTTACGCGCTGGCGCGCCAGAACTTACTGCATCAGCTCAAAACAGCTAACGAACGCCTCGAGGAAAAACATGCTCGATTGGCAAAGCTTTACAACACGGCTCAGAAGTTTGTTGAAAACGTTTCGCATGAGTTTCGTACGCCTTTAACCGTGATTCGCGAATTTACATCCATTATTCGCGATGGTTTAGACGGCCCCGTTACGGCCAGGCAGTGCGAGCATCTCAACAAGGTCCTTCATCGTACCGACGACCTGGCGCTGATGGTCGACGACATGCTCGACATTAGCCGGCTCGAAGCAGGATTGCTGGGCGTGTGGCGCCGAGCCTGCGAGGCGGGCGACGTGATCGAAAATGTTGTCAGTCAACTTAAGAGCCGCGCCGACTCGAAGAGCATTACGCTCTCGTTCGAACAGCAACCGGACTTGCCTACCATGTTTTGCGACGAAGAGAAGGTCCGCCGCGTGATCATCAACCTGACCGTTAATGCCATAAAGTTCGCACCGGAAGGCGGAACGGTCGACATTTGCGCCCGGACCGGCTCGAGCCATGAGGACATTGAGATCTGTGTGCGCGACAACGGGCCCGGCATCAGCAAGGAGAATCTCGAGATGGTATTCGAGCGATTTCGGCAGGTCGATCAAGGCTTGACCATGAGCACAAAAGGATTCGGGCTCGGCCTAAACATCGCCAAGGAGCTTGTGGCGTTGAATCTAGGTCAGTTCCATGTGGAAAGCGAGGTGGGCCACGGCAGCACGTTCTCGTTCACCGTTCCACGATGCGAGCCACGGATTGTGTTCGAACGATACATGGAGCGGGTGACGTCACTTTTGGACAAGACGGCCGATGTATGCTTAGTGACCATCGAGATGGGCAACATCCGAGCGGACAAAACAGTGGTCTTCGATGAGTTTCTCCACCGTTCCGTTCGGACGAAAGACCTCGTCATGTCGGCCAGTAACACCCACTGGGTCATCGCAGCAGCCTGTCGCGAGTCAGAATGCGATCACATGATTCGAAGACTGGCCAACGAATGGTCCAGCTATGCACGCAACTGCCCACAGCTACGTTACGAGCCGCTCAAAATTCAAAATCGTGGAGCATGGTCCGTCAGCGAACAGCGTGAGGACCTGACTGAAGCATTCTTGGAACTGTATGGACTTACGGCAGCCCCGGCGAATCGCACGTCGACCATTTTGATTGTCGACGACGACCGCGAGGTAAACCAGTGCTTGTCGGTGCGCTTGCAAAGCGCTGGATTCGAAGTTCTCTCGGCCCTCGACGGCGAAATGGGCCTCGATACGGCCCGATCCATAAAACCCGACGCCATCGTGCTTGACGTTCGCATGCCCCGCAAGGACGGTTTGACCGTATTGCGCGAACTACGCACCGAAGCTGCAACGAAAGACATCCCTGTCGTTATGCTTTCGGCATCGATCCGCGACCAGCAAGACGCGTTGCAAGCCGGGGCCAATTACTTCGTGCGAAAGCCGTACGAAGCAGAGGACGTTTTATCCGCCATCGAATCTTCTCTCGGAGAACCCGTGCCGTGACGACAAAAACTGTGCTTCTTGTCGACGACGACGATGATTTCCTGCGTATCTTGGGCCAGCGATGTGAGCACATCGGCCTGCGCGTCGTACGTGCCCGCAACCTGCTCAAGGCGACGATGAAGGTCGCCGAACAACCACCGGACATCATTTGCGTAGACGTCGAATTGCCGACCGGCAACGGGCTCGCATTCTGCAAAGAGTTGTCAGCCAATGCCGCGACGGCGAACATCCCGGTAATTATTGTGACGGGCAAGACGGATGACAACGTGCGTAGAGAGTGCGAGCGACTGAAAGCCTATTACGTCGAAAAGGCCGACGACTTTTGGGATTCGCTGGAACCCATGCTACGCAATCTGGCTGCCGAACCCAAAGCCGACGCGAACACGCCAGTTGTGGCTACGCTGCCAAACACGCGACGCAAGGCAGCACCCCGCCATACGATTCCAGCCGTCGATCGGTCCGTCGCGAATACAGACCGCCCGCGCGACAGGAAGGTCGTCATCGCCGACGATGATGACGACTTACTGCAGCTATTGTCGAACCGATTTACTTCACTGGGTTGCTCGGTCATTGGCGTCGATAACGCGCTCGATGCCATCAATGTGATCTATCGCGCGACGCCCGACCTCGTCTGCGTCGACGTCGGAATGCCCAGTGGCAACGGGTTGAGCATATGCGAAATGATGGCTTCGGATGAACGCCTTCGCAACGTTCCAACGATCGTGTTAACCGGGCGGTCGGACGAAACCATAATCCGGCGGTGCCACGACTTGCTTGTGTACTACGTTCAAAAGAGTGCGGACACGTGGGGCCGAATCGCGCCACTCGCCCGAGAGTTGTTGCATCTGGACTCCGATGTACCAGCCGACGTTCGCCCTCCCATAAAGGAGCCCGTCACGCAATCGATTTACGAGAACTCCAAAAAGTCAGACGGCGAACGATTCGGCCTGGTAGACGCAGTGTTCGCCGTACTTGGCGCAAATCGCGAG
>DASZZA010000145.1:0-3899 GCA_035545135.1 Lacipirellulaceae bacterium
AACATCACGTTGAAGTTGGGAATCTTAGTTCTGGGACTCAAGTGGCCGAAAAAATTACCAGGCAGGACGTTTTCCCTACCCATGCCATACAGCAAACGCGCGGCGCCCGCCTGGCCAGCCAGCCCGGTGCCGAAACAAGCGATTACCAAAATCCATCCCATCGCCTGGAATAGCCAAGGGCCTCCGACCAATTTGGTGACGTCCAAAAAGGCGGTATCCGGATTGGCAAACGTCGTGTAGTCGGGCCACGCCAATTGGGCCAGGTAAACTTCGATCGTGCTGAACACCCCGGTAAGAAAGCAAACCAGCACCACGGCGATGGGTACGCTTCGCTTCGGGTTATGCACCTCTTCAGACAGGGTCGTTACGCCGTCGAAGCCGATATAGGTCAGCGCTGCGATGGACGTGGCTGTCGCCATTGCACCCAGGTCAAACTTCTCAGGATTATAGAACGGCTTGTAGGAAATAAGGTTGCCCCACCCGCCGCTATGTGCCAGAAATTTGATTGCAAATACGACATAGGCCACAATGACCACGGTCATGATCGCGAGCAGCGCCATGTTCGCGTGGGCCGTGGCCGAGATTTTGCGGAGATTGAGCACAGTAATAGTCACCACGAATAGCGGCACTCCAATCCAATATGGAATTCCGGAAATTTTTTCCAAGGTAAGCGATCCGTAGATGGTGTTCGCCAGCGGAATTAAGAGATAACCAAAAAACATCGCCCATCCGGCCAGAAAGCCGAGGTGCGCCCCCAAACCCCGGCTGACATACGTGTAGGCCGAGCCAGCCGACGGATACAACGTAGCCATCCTGCCATAGCTGAAGGCCGTCAGCATCATGGCAACCATGCCGATCACAATTGTCGCCGAGACGTGCCCACGCGACTCTTGCTGGGCAAGTCCGAAAATTCCCACCGGCGCGATCGGCTGAATCAGCACGATCCCGAAGAAGACCAGGTCCTTGACGGTGAGAAGGCGTTTCAGATGCGGCGCGTCAGCGGCGGCGGACGTGCCGTCTTGTGGTGGTGAGGTCACGCGATTCCTACACATTCTCGCTGTCGTTCATGGCAACGCTGTAGGTTCGATTCGTTTTGGCAGAGGCGTATGCCTTCTCAATTAGCGTCATAATCTGCAGCGAGTTTTCAATGCCGTTGATCACCGGCTGCTTGTGGCGAAGAACACAATCGGCGAAGTAGCTGCACTCGGCCGTGTAGGGGTTTATCTTGGAAAATGCGATTCGCTCGAACTTCCGGGCGACATCTTTCGACTGCTTGGCGTCGTAACCGCGGCCGCCTGCACCAAGCAGCGCCTCGAGTTTCCCACCGCTGCTTTGTCCGATAGTACCTTCGGCGAGCACTGCGCCGGCCGAGCCGTAAATCTCCAGTCGCGTGCGGCTCGCCTCGTCGGGGATGCAAAAGAAACAGTCCACCGTGGCCTGAGCTCCCGACTGAAGCTCCAACAGCGTCGTAGACGCGTCTTCGGATTTGTAGTCTTGTACGAGATTGCCGGTCAAAGCAGCAATTTTCTGGATCGGCCCGGCGAAGTATTGGATCAGATCATAGAGATGGGAAGCCATGTCGATCAGTGCGCCGCCGCCGTTCTTTGGGTCCTGCCGCCAGGCGCCCGCCATCTTGGGATACCAGCACGACAACTGGGCTCGTAGATACACGATTCGTCCCAACTTTCCTTTATCGATCAGCTCCTTGATTTTTACATGAGCCCCATGGAACTTCATCATGTAGCCGTCCTGGAGGAATACGCCTCGCTTGCGGCAGACGGCGGCAGCTTTCCGGGCCTCGCGCAGATCACGTGTCAGCGGCTTTTCACACAGGATGTGTTTGCCCGCCTCCGCACACAGCGCGATCTGCCGTGCATGATGTTGGACCGGCGACGCAATGTAGACCGCTTCAATATCCGGATCAGCAAGCAACTCTTCCTCGCGGCGATAAACTCGCGGAACCTTGAACTCTTCAGCGATGCCGCCCGCATCGCTCGGATTCATGACCGCCACCAGGCGGCAGTTCTTGGTCTTCAACATGCCGGGAATCGTGCGGCGGCGCGCGATACCACCGGCGCCGATCACGCCGAAATTGACCTTGGTATTCAATACCGGTACCCCCATCACTCAGAGGAAATCTTTGCCACAGAGGCCACAGAGATCAGCGGGAGAAAGACGCGGCTACATTTGGCTTCGACATACAAATGCGTCCACGAATTTCAGTCGCGTCATTCAATGTCTGGATGGTTCTCACTATCTTTGTGGGCTCGGTGGCATGTTGGTTTTCATTCTGTCACGAATACGCCTTGATGACCTTCACCAATCCCGCGGCGATTTGCTTCATATCCGCCTCGCTGAACGTGGGAAAGGCGAAGCACGTGAAAGTGTGCGATTCGTGCCAGTGCGCGTTGGGTACGTCCACCTTGCTGTAGTCCACGCTTTGCGAATCCGTGTATTCCTTTGACGTGAAGGGGAACCCTGAGTTGCCAAAACCGTGATGCTCTGTAAAGGCTCGCTCCATGTGGCACTGCGGCCAAAACACCTTCCAGCAAGGACACCCTTCAGCCGTGGCCGCAGCGACGAACTGCTGAATGTCACACTGCATACTGTCGATGTCCAGCGAAAATGCACAGACATACCAACCGTTTTGCCGTTCCGGCGTGTCGACAGGCATGTACTTCACTTGCGGTAACTCACCAATCGTATCCATCAGGATATAAGCATTGCGCTTTCGTGCCCGCATGTTCCAGGTGTCGATGCGGTCGAGTTCCGCCAGGCCGATGGCCGACTGCATTTCGGTCATGCGGTAATTCCAGCCCACGCGGTTGTGGATGTAGGGTAATTTTTGTTCGAGGGCCAGCAGGTTGAGGCGTTCCTTCACGTCGTAACCGTGATCGCGGAAGCTGCGCGCCTCCCAGGCGAGGTCTTCGTCGTCGGTAGTGACCATGCCGCCCTCGCCGCCGGTGGTAAATGTTTTATTCTGGCAGAAACTGGCCGCCGCCATGTGGCCGAGCGTACCCGTCTTCTTGCCCTTGTACGAACCACCAAATGCCTCCGCGTTGTCCTCGATCACAAACAGCCGGTGCTTCTTGGCGAACGCGTTCATTTGGTCCATGTCGCACACATTGCCGTAAAGATGCACCGGAATTATCGCCTTGGTGCGCGGCGACACCAACTTCTCCGCCGACTCAACGCTGATGCAGTGGTCTTCGATATTCACATCCGCGAACCGCGGAATCGCGCCGGCCTGCACGACCGCAAAACTGGTGGCGATGAACGTGTAGCTAGGTACGATCACCTCGTCGCCAGGTCCAATTCCCAATGCCGCAAGGCAGACATGCAGCGCTGCGGTGCCCGTGGCAGTGCTCACGGCATATTTACTTCCCTGCCACGCGGCGAATCGCTTCTCGAACTCCATCCCGTTCGGACCGGTCCAATAGTTCACCTTGCCCGACCGCAATACGTTCTCCACGGCACGAATGGCCCTCTCATCAAATTGCGGCCAGGGCGTCAATGTGTTCGTCACAGATTTCGGTCCGCCTTCGATGGCCAATTTGGCTGACCCATTGAGGACGCTTGACATAAGGTTCACTCCTGCCGAATGGTAAAATACTCACTGTCGAGAATTGAGCGCGCGACGATGTAACCGCTTCACCAATCGCGTGGCCGTAAAGAATCGCTTTCGCATCCGATCGTTCGCATAGATTGATCGTCGCCCCGCAACACAACCTCGTGAACAACTGCCCTCGCTAAATTCACCCTTCAAATACGATCTTTTGCAAGCAGTTTCGACGCCAACGTTTGACGACTTGGCACGATTATCGCACGCTCGCGAGCTCGCTTCAATCTACGCCTCCTTCTTTCCGGCCGCCTGCGGGTAGCCGAAATTCATTGTCGGG
>DASZZA010000146.1:0-2214 GCA_035545135.1 Lacipirellulaceae bacterium
TCGGGCCCGGCGCTGTGCTGCTCATGGATAACCTCAACCCGCACAGCGGCATCGGCGACTGCGGGCACGGCATTCTTTTCCGCGGACCGTGCCACAATATCACGCTAAAGAACGTATCCGTGAAATGGGCCAAGAAACCAAGCGGCAGGAGCATGGGCGACGCCTTTCGCTTCGAGGGATTCCCGTCCGACGACCGCTGTATCTCTAACATTCGGATGCTTCAGTGTAGCGCGGAGCTGAGCCCTCAAACGGGTGCGGTTTTGATGGGCTGCTCCGACATAGATGTGGAAAACTTCCGCATCACCCGCACATGGGCCGACGGCCTGCATTTCAACGCCTGTCGCCGCATACATGTCAACGGCGTGACGGGTATCGATACGGGCGACGATACGCTCTCCTTCGTCACGTACCAGGACGACAAGGCAATCAATGCTTACACGGGCGGGCCGGGCTCGTACGCGCGAGCGAATTTTGGGCAATGGAACTCCAACGACTCGAGCGCGACCAATATCCACGCGAAAGGCGGCGGTGCCAATGGCGTCCGGCTGGCCGGGGCGATGAATCTTACCGTGTCGAACGTGACAGTTGAGGGCAAGCTTCGCGCGGTCATCTCCGACTGCGGGAAGAAGGAAGGTAACAAACACAGTTGGTCCTGGCTCGCCAGCCGCAGGATTACCATCTCCAACGTAGTGGCGATTGACTGCACCACTGGATTTTACGTTGCGAACTTCAATCAGCCGATGACGGATGATGACAGGTGGTGGCGATTCAATATCCGGCTCTCGAACTTGTGTGCGAGAGATTGTAAGGACGATAGTTTGCTGATCGCCGATGCGGCCGGCGTGGCGGTGCAGGGGGTTAAGGCATTGGGCCGGAGGATTCGCATCCTTCACGCTCGCGACTGCATTCTGACTGGAATCGATCTTGAGAATGGCGAGTTTATTGTCGAGGGCCAACGGAAAGGCTCGCTGGCGAAGACCGAGGCTCCTCTGGGCGTGGAATTGCGAAATCTCCACATCGACGGCGGCTACCTGGAGATGCGCAACTGTCGCGGCGTTACCTGCACTGGCGTCGAAATCAGCCATCCGACCGGCAAAGGCTTTCGCATGAGCCATGTTTCGGACTCGCACCTAAACGCGATTTCCGTCGCTGATTCGGCGACGGCCGCGACCAGCGAATAGGTCAGGCTGTGCCTGACGCATGTTCGCACGTGGCCTACCGTGAGTCGCAGCCTGGCCTACTTGAGTGGGGCGACTCATGACACCATGAGCCACTGAAGTTGACGTATATGTTGCCCCCCCACACGGGCCAAGATCGCTGGCGACCTCTTTGTACGGCAAACGTAGTTGGACCCCTTGAACGTGCGCGGGAAACACTTTGGCGATCTCAAAAAAAGTGGTACGCTATGGCGACTCGGCCAAGCCAAAGCGCATGGGTTTGCGTCTTCGGTGGGGAGGTTTGGAAATGTTAGTGCATGTGATCGCAGGGACTTTGCGTAATGCAGATCGAAGCAGGTGACCTAGTACGGACAAAAGAGGGACAGATTGGAGAGGTAGTACTGGTCAGTCGGCTGTCGGCCTTCGTGAAGATCACGGAGGGTGACGAAACAAAAACCATTAGCCGTTTGTTAAGTGAACTGACGAAAATCGAGCCACAGGTAGAGGCGCCGGGCGACTCGCCGCCCGGGTCGACGTAGCAGTTAAGTGCGCGATACGCTGCGGCAATATGATAGATCGGTGGATTAGAAAGCTGTTTCCAACTTGGACGCAAACCATTTTCTGATCGAGCCGATCCATGAGCCCCGCATCGAGCTACCCCAAGATCGCCCAATTCAAGACGATCGCCGCGTTTCGTGCGCGGATGGATGAGCTCGGGATTTCGCTGCCAATGGACGAGAGGATCCTATCGGCCGCCCAAGGGTCGCCGATGGCCCAGCCGATCAGCTTTGCAGGTTTTCACGTCGGCAATCGCTGGTGCATCCATCCGATGGAAGGTTGGGACGCCAATCGCGATGGTTCACCATCGGCACACACGCTTCGCCGATGGCGCAACTTTGGCCGCAGCGGCGCGAAGCTCATATGGGGCGGCGAAGCGGCCGCCGTGCGACCCGATGGCCGGGCGAACCCCAACCAGACGCTCGCCACGCCATCGAACCGCGGGGGGCTCGCCTGCCTGCTTCGCGAGCTGACCGATGCGCACCGCGAAGCGTTCGGC
>DASZZA010000147.1:0-4755 GCA_035545135.1 Lacipirellulaceae bacterium
AACGGAGGCTGCAAAATTCCCGCAGGAAAGACGACTTCATTCATCGACTCGTTGTAATATGCGTTCACAGTGGGAGGAGTCATGTCCCATTCCAGCCGGTCAACCGGTTTGCCGAGGCGAACAAATCTTCGATGCGTTTCAAAGGCTTCGGCTCGCATGACGTTGTCAGCATATGAATCGGTACCTACTTGCAGCTTTGAATAATCGCGCCATTTAGCGGGATAGCCGATCTTTGGCAGAACGGATGCAAGCTTGGCCAAGGCGAGGTCTTTCGTCTTTGTTCCCATCCAATCGCGCGAGCTAAGGCGGTCGCGGTAAGCGGCCAGCAAGTTTTTTACCATCTCGTCCATTCGCTTCTTGGCCTCCGGTGGAAAGCGCTTTTCGACGTAGAGTTTTCCCAACGCCTCACCAATTTCGCCATCGATCACGGCGACCACTCGTTTCCAGCGTGGCTGCATGTGCTTGGTGCCGCGAAGTTCCTGGCTATAGAAGCGAAAATTTTCATCCTCAAAGTTTTTGCTCAAGTATGGAGCAAGCGCGTGTACAAGCTGCCACTGAAGGTAGATTCGCCAGTCGTCGAGCGAGACCGACGACAACAGTCTGTTGACACGCTCGATGAACTCGGGCTGACCGACAATCACGTCGCTGACGTTTTTAATGCCAACGGTGTGAAGGTACTGTTTCCATACGACGTTGGGAGCAAGTGAGGAAAGCTCGGCTACGGTTTTCACGTTGTATTGCGCCTCGCGGTCGCGCAGCTGAACCGGCGTTCGTGATTTTTCGGCCAGCTGCGTTTCAATCCGCAACACGACATCGGCGCCATCTGCACCGGCTTGCGGATCGCCGGTAAGAAGGGCCAGCATCTTCGCCACGTGCTTGTGGTACTCATCACGAACTCGTCGCGAATCCTTGGATTTGCCGAGGTAGTAATCCCGATCGGGCAGCCCCATTCCACCTTGATTCAAATGGGCCGCGTATTGGTCGCTGTGCTTTTCATCCTGGTAGACCGCAAAGCTGAACAAGGCATCGACGCCGACTACGCGCAGCCGGCCGACTTCTCTGATGAGATCGTTACGGTTTTCAATGTCGTTAATTCTTTTCAGATGAGGCGCAAGCGGCGTGGCGCCGGCTTGCTCGATGGCGTCCTCGTCCATTGCAGTGCGATAAAAATCGCGCAGTTTCCGTTCATCGTCGTTGCGCAAATGGCCTTTTGTATCGAGGTCTTCGAGGATTTCGTGTAGCGCGATCAAATTGTCGTCTCGCAATTTCGGAAACGCGCCCCAGCGACTGTACTCGGGCGGAATGGGATTCTCTTTGATCCAGTTGCCGTTTACATATTCATAGAAATCGTCGCCGGGCTTAACCGAGGTGTCGAACGTCGCTCGATTAATTCCGCTGTTGCGCGTGGTTTCGGCAGCAATCGACGGCGCGAGGGTAAATGATGCAACAGTCGCGCAAACGAGGATCGTCGAGAGAAAACTCCGCCTTTGCATGAACGCCTCCTCTTCGCTTTGATGTTCTAAATGGCGAAAACGTGTTCCTATTCTGTCGCCTTGCAGATGCCGTGGCTAGTGTCCGCACGGCGGTTCGCCGTCAGAGGCGGACCTCGAACAAGCTGAATTGTGCCCGGCACGGCATTCAGTTAGAACTTCTTCAGTAGACAACGACCCGTGTGCCAGCACATCGATAACGACGAGCCTCTCTTGGAAATGCAACAGATGGGCTTAAAGTTAAACTTGTCGCAATGACGGCTCAAGTTCCCCACGTACCGCGATTGGAGATTACGTACTGCACCCGGTGCCGGTGGCTGCTTCGCGCTGCCTGGATGGCGCAGGAATTGTTGACGACGTTCTTCGACGAAATCGGGGAAGTCGCCTTAGTACCGGGAACTGGCGGCGTGTTTGAGGTTCGGCTGGACGGTGAACTGGTTTGGTCGCGTGCTGAAAGGCAGCGGTTTCCAGAAATTAAAGAGCTCAAACAAATCGTGCGGGATCGAATTGCGCCTACC
Source organism: Lacipirellulaceae bacterium (assembly GCA_035545135.1). Lineage (GTDB taxonomy): Bacteria > Planctomycetota > Planctomycetia > Pirellulales > Lacipirellulaceae > JABDGM01. The sequence goes on from DASZZA010000147.1 coordinate 2,009, forward strand.
AAGGACCTAGGACACTCGGAAGGCCGAGTTTGAGACTAACCGCAGGCGCCGCAATTAAGCAGCCAGGCGACGCCGCTGCGAATGCTGGTCGAGGCTGGTATTCTTCGCCTCTTCATCGACCGCAATTCTTTCGAATGGCAGTGTCGCGCAATCGTCGCCCAACCTCGCCTCGTCATAGACAGAAGGTATGGAATCGAACCTGCCCAATGCGGCGCGTCCCTTTGTAATCGCAAAATGACGAATCATCGCGCTAAGGCACGCGAGGCGGCGATAGAATGATAATTGGGTTTGGAGGCCGATAGTCACGTAATCGGCAAATTCCCGCAGCGTGGGTGCACCGATGGTGCAAAACTCGCGATGATGAAATTCTGCGAGTCGTGTCGGATTGTAACAGAACTTACGCTCGAAGTGTTCGAATAATCGATTGATAGCCAATCGCCGACGATAGGAGTCGGACGAGTTTGAATGCTTGCCGTGATGATGATTTCCTTCGTGGACTCGGTAACGGACGAGCGGGTCGGCCAGATAACGCTTTCGCGCGCAAGCGAGCGAAGCGCCAAATACCAAGCAGTCGTCGGCTCGCACACGCCAATCGTCGACGAATGGAATGGGCAGAATTCGCTCCAAAATAGGACGCCGGATCGACAGACACGACGTGGGTGCGCCAATCCAAAAACGCAAAAACGACGCGCGCAAAATGGAATATCCAAAATCACGATCGGCTGGGTACGGCAGCTCGACTCCTGCTTGATTACCGAAGAGTCGCCGACCACAAAACAGGAAATCGCAGGCAGGATCACGTTGGAAAACTTCGAGTGCCCGTTCCACGTAATGAGGCTCATAGACGTCGTCGGCGTCCAGGAAAAAGACGATGTCGCCAGACGCATGCGCTGCACCGCAATTAAAGCATGATAGCTGGCCCTCGTGTTTCTTACGGACGATCGTAATCCGGGGGTCACTTCCGAATTCGCGCTCAAGAAACTCCGCTGAGCCGTCCGTTGAACCGTCATCTACCACGATAATCTCATCGAACGCGACGGATTGGCGCAATGCCCCTTCGATCGCTTCGCCCAGGAAGCGGACGTAGTTGTAGTTGCTCAGCAAACAAGACGTCGTCATGCGTACAACGGGACCCGCATGCACAAGCGAACGATGCTCGTTCGGGGCAATAGGGGTAGACGAGAAATGGCCGTCGCCGTAACGTACGGCGATTTGGTGGGCGCCGCCTGTCTTATCGACAGCCGCATCCCGACCGGAGCAACCGAATAGTGGAAATCCACGTCTTAATTTTTGCATATGGCGCCGCGTTAAAGTTACACGCCCCATTTGAGAGCCTTCCTGTGCGGAAGCTGGAGTGCCTCTGGGGTCGCGAAAGCGTACACGAACGCTGTCTATTTGAACATCGAGACATGCTAGATTCCTGCCAGAAGTGCTAGCACGATCGTTGGCGCCTCTCTCGCGCATGCTACCGACTCATGCACCGCTTGTGCCGTGTGGCAGCTCGATTTTAAGATCAGCCGTCGGGCGCAAGCCCACGGTTATTGCCGATTAAACCGTGGGCTAGCGACCGCTGATTTATAGGTGATATTTTTTATGACTTCGAGATCCGGCGACAATTGGCAGCGCAGCAAACGCGACCCGGTCGTCGTGCTCGCCGCGGATGAAAGGTTCGCTCTGCCGTTGGCGGTTACGGTCCGTTCGGCGCTCGAAAATCTGGCGGCCAACCGAACGCTGCGACTATTCGTGCTGGACGGTGGTTTTCGGGACGAAACGAAACAGCGTCTGGAGCGGTCGTGGCAGCTGGATCGTTGTGAAATATCGTGGACGGCGGTCGACCCGGCGGTATTGGCCGTTGCGCCGGTATCGGGGCATGCCAACGTTGTTAACTATTTTCGAGTCCTGACTCCATGGTTGTTGCCCTCGAACGTGCAGCGGGTGATTTACCTGGACGCCGATTTAGTCGTGAATACCGACCTCACGAGACTTTGGGAATCCAGTTTTGATGGTCAACTTTGCCTAGCCGTTCAAGACTCAGCGGCGCCGTATTTTGACGCGCTGCTCGCGATGGACAACTATCAGTATTGCCGTCGCCATTTGGGCTCGGCTACGCCGGTCGCTAACTACCGCGACCTCGGCCTTAATCCTCGCGGCGCTTATTTCAACTCAGGTGTGATGCTCCTCGACCTGGCCGCCTGGCGGGCGAAGAAAATACCGCAGCGATTGCTGGCTTGCTTAGCAAAAAACAAACCACACATCCGTTGGTGGGATCAATACGCGCTTAACGTCGTTCTAGCCGATTCATGGGGATTTCTGGACCCACGGTGGAATCAGCAATCTCATATCTATGTCTATCCCACCTGGTCACAAAGCCCGTACGACCGGGAGTCGTTCCAGCGGCTGCGCGACGAGCCCTGGATCGTGCACTTTACGACGCGCTATAAGCCATGGCTCGCGTCATGCCTCCATCCTCGTCGCGGCGAGTTCTTTCGCTATGTTGATCAAACCGATTGGGCGCAGTGGCGGCCGTGGCATGGCAATCATCTCAAAGCCGCGTTCGACTACGTACGAGCGCAGAACCGCCGGCTGCGGCGCGAGCGCCACCGGTTGGTTGGTCGCGTAGCCGAAGTTTGGGCCCGGTGGCAAGACCGCGCCGCTTAATTTGATGCGAATACCACGTCGACCCAGTAGTTACTGTTCTGGTAGGACTGGGTGGGGAAAGCGGAGGAGTTGCCGTACTGGAACACGCC
>DASZZA010000148.1:0-6744 GCA_035545135.1 Lacipirellulaceae bacterium
GAGTGCGCAGAGCACGATCGCGGCGAGAAGGCCGGCGCAAACCGTTCCGAGAATGTCCTGTTTAAAAAGGCGACTGAAGAAAGTCCGTACGGGCGCTGCCCAGGCGCCTCGGTCGGGACCTGCGTCGGTCTTCAGGGTCGAATTGATAGCCATGCGTCAGCCCTGACGAATCTTGGGATCTAGGAGGGCGTAGCTGATGTCGACGAGCAGGTTGATCGTCATTACGCCGACGCCCACGAGGAGAAAGATGCCGGTAATGACCGGATAGTCCCGCTGCGACACCGCCATCAGGAGTAGTTGGCCCATACCGGAGATCACGAAGATCTGCTCAATTACGACCGCGCCACCGATCAGCAGGGGCAACTGCAAGCCGACGATGGTTATGACCGGCAGAAGCGCGTTTTTGAGGACATGGCGCAAAACGACCGTCCGCTCGTCGAGACCCTTGCTCCAGGCCGTGCGGACATAATCCTGGCGCATGACTTCGAGGACCATCGTACGGGTCATCCTCATCGTCACTCCGGATAAGGCGATGCCGAGGACGATCGCGGGCGGCACCATCTGGCGGAGGCTAAGGAGGGGATCGTCGGTCAGCCCAACATATTGCGTGGTCGGCGCGATCCCCCAGAGAATCGCTGGCAGGATCACCACCAACGTCCCGAGCCAAAAAGGCGGCACGGACAGGGCTGTGATGGCAAAGACACGGCCGAGATAATCGACCGGCTTGTTTTGCCGGATCGCCGAGATGATGCCGACCGGCAGCGCGATCAAGAGGGCGAAGATCATGGCCAGCACCCCCAAATAGAGGGTAGTCGGTATGCGTTCAGCGACGAGGCTAGTGACGCTCTCTCCCGTCCAAAGCGAGCGACCGAAATCTCCGTGGAGCACAATTGAGCTGATCCAGTGCCAATATTGTACAAGGACCGGCTGATCGAGCCCGAGTGCCTTGATAAGATCTTCGCGGGTCTTGACGCTCGCCGAGATGTCGTTCTGGGACATCATCATGTCGATCGTGTCTCCCGGTATCAGGCGAATGGCCGAGAACACAATAACGCTCGCTAGCAGGAAGGTCGGCACGAGCGCGACAAGGCGACGAACTAGATATCTCAGCATGACGCGGTCCATTGGAGGGCGCGCTCACCATGCAGATTGGCTTGGTCCGACAGCACCACGTTCTTGTCCCTCTCTATGTGAAAAAGGTCGCTGAACGCCCGCTCATCAAAAAATGAGGTGAGTTCTCAATTTGCAGTTCAGTTGCAATCTGGCACATCCAATTTGGTCATACCATTCAAGCGTGCTCTTGGCGGCGGTGTCAAGGCGAATGTTGTCGCGGTGGCGTAGCTCCGGGTGCTTATCAATTCCGAGAAATCATTGACTGACCTAATTGGATATGCCAATTTGGTCCAACCAGATCGCGATGTTTCCCGAAACGCATGCGCACCTGGATGATTTAATTGACGTCGAAATCTCGAAGGAGGACGCGCCGTGGCGAAGGAAAAGAGCGGCTACTATGGTCAGCGAAGGAAATTCTGGTCGTGGGGATATGAAGGTGAAGATAATTCCCAAGAAGAAATCCGTACCATGCGAGATCGCGTGGAGCAGCGGCTTGGAATTAAAGACATCGAAGTTCTGTCAGACCCGACTCTAGATGAGATTGAACTTTATCCGTCGCGCATAAAGATCCCACGAACGCTGGAGGATTTCTGCACCTCGGAAAAATGGGACAGAATTGTTCATACGTATGGTAAGGGTTTCAAGGACATGACCCTTATCTACCGGCGCGATTTTAAGAAGGCTCCGGACGTCGTGGCCTATCCGCGCGACGAAGAAGACATCGCCGCTATCTTCGACTGGTGCGGGGAAAATGGTTATGCATGCATACCGTATGGCGGCGGATCGAGCGTCACCGGCGGCTTCTGGGGTCCCGAGCGCGACGCCTTTCCCGGCGTCGTCGTAATCGACTTGGGCAACCTCAACAAGATTCTCGAAGTCGACCCCGTGTCACGCTGCGCGCGGATCCAGGCCGGCATTCTCGGTCCGGCTCTGGAAGAGCAACTGAAGCCGCATGGCCTCACCCTGCGCCATATTCCGCAATCGTGGGAATTCTCATCGCTGGGCGGTTGGATCGCGACTCGCTCGTCCGGTCACTATGCGACCCATCTCACGCATATTGACGACATGGTAGAAAGCCTGCGCGTGGTCACGCCGGCGGGAACGATCCAGAACCGCCGGCTGCCAGGCTCGGGTGCGGGACCCAATCCGGATCGGCTGTTCATCGGGTCTGAGGGCTCGCTGGGCATCATCACCGATGCATGGATGCGTTTACAGGGGCGTGTGAAATTCCGTGCGAATGCATCGATCTCATTCAAGACGTTCTATCAAGGTGCCAAGGCCGTCCGTCAGATCACCCAAGCAGGACTATTCCCGGCGAACTGTCGTTATCTGGACGAGCAGGACGCCAAATTCTACGGCGCTGGAGACGGCACCGATTCGGTCTTGTTGCTGGGCTTCGAATCCGCCGACCATCCGATGGACGCGTGGCTGGAGCGCAGCCTCGAAATCTGCAAGGACTTCGGTGGCGTCGTGAAGCAACGCGCGGGAACTGCGGACAACGCGCTGGAGACCAGCCGTAGCGGGCCGCAGGGTAGCTGGCGGCACCAGTTCAGGTATCTGCCCCGGCTGATGCATACGCGCGCCGCGATGGGAATCGTCAGCTTCACGTTCGAAACTGCCTACACTTGGGATAAGTTCGAAGAAGTCGATACCGAGATCATGCGACGCATGCGGAAAGCCCAGAAGGAAAATCTTGGCGGCGGCATCGTCTGCCGTAGGTTCTCCTTCCTGTATCCGGACGGCCCGGCCCCTTACTATTCGGTCATGGCTCCTTCGACACATGCCAACAGCCTTGAAGCCTATACGATGCTCCACGACGTGGCGTCAGATGCGCTACTTGAACTCGGCGCCACCATCACGCACCATCATGCTGTCGGCAAATCGTTCCGTCCTTGGTACGACAAGGAAGTCGATCCGTTGTTCCGCCGTGTGCTGGCAGCCGCCAAGACCGAACTGGACCCGAAGTGGATGTTGAATCCTGGGCTTATCGTTGACAAGCCAGCAGGGCTAAAGATCGTCGGATAGGGATTTTCCAGCTATGATTGATCTATACTTCTGGCCAACCCCCAACGGGTATAAAGCAGCTATAATGCTGGCAGAGTTGGACTTGGAGTATCGTGTAATTCCGGTTGATATAACGGCAGGTCAGCAGTTTCATCCGGAATTCCTGAAGATCAATCCAAACAACAAAGTGCCGGCCATCGTGGATCACGATGGCCCGCACAACAAGCCTTATGCTGTTTTTGAATCCGCGGTCGTTCTGATCTATCTTGCAGAAAAGTTCGGTAAATTCCTTTCTCAGGATCCGGAGAAACGCTACGATACGTTAAAGTGGCTTGTCTTTCAGAATACGACGATGGGTCCAATGCTGGGCCAAGCACACCACTTCATGGTGTATGCGACCGAGAAGATCGATTACGCCATCGAACGTTATGATCGGGAAGTTGGCCGAATATACAACATTCTCGAGAAGCGCCTTGGCGAATCTGAATATCTCGCCGGCGAGTATTCTATCGCTGACATCAGCACATTCCCTTGGGTTCGCACGCGAAAGCTGCATCGACGCGAGTTGTCGGAGTACCCGAACATTGATCGATGGTACCAGGCGATCAAAGACCGTCCGGGGGTTCGGGCGGGCATAAACACGTTGTCCGACAGCAAACAATGGGAAGCGAAGCCGGGCACCGAGGCCTGGAAGAATATGTTTGGAAAGAACTGAAGTTCGTAACAATCAAAAGGGAGCGTCGACTCAAATGGCTAACTGGGTAAAGGCCGCTCTTACGAAAGATGGGTCGGATGATAGCATTCAGCAGCTCAATATCGACGGATGTAAAGTTGCGCTCTAGCGGGATGCCTATCCATGGCAGAAGTATCCCCAGGCTGAGTCTATCAACGCATTCGCGCGGGTATCGGTGCGGCAATGAGCCAAGATCCGACCAAAAGCGAGCGTTGAAGCGAAGCGGCTCGCTGGACTTCGCGAAGCGGCTGCGGCGATGAAGCTGAGTTATTGGGCCGATCAGATCGATATTCAGATCGAGGTCGTGCAAGGTCTTACAGCTTTTGCTGAAGGCGAGCGCGATGAGGGTATTACATGCTGGGCCACGCGGCGGATCGCGAAGATGCGAGTGCTAAAAGTGTCGTCACGCCAGGACCAATTGTTCCGGCGCGAGAGATATTGGCGATGATACTTGAGCGTGACGGTAAACCGGCTGACGCTCTCGCTGAATTCGAAAAAGTGCTTCAGCACCAACCTAATCGATACCGCGCGATCGCGGGAGCGGCAGAATGTGCCAAGCGAGCAAGCAATGAGCAGAAAGCAGTCTTCTACTCGAAGCAACTGCTCGAGCTGGCCAAGCATGCGGATAGCCCACGACCTGAGATCGCTGAGGCAAAGCGCACGCTCGGGATGTAAGGCAATAGTTTCTGGTGCCGGTTTCTGGATGCCTTGGAAAAGCAAACCGAGGAGAATATCAGACGCGAACTGACAGGTTTCGAGCCCACGTCTTGGCTGATGTATCCAAAGGTGTTCAGCGACTATGCTTCGGCTCAGACGGAATATGGTCCGGTCAGGCCTGCTAACGCCAGTCTATTTCTATGGTATGAAGTCGAGGACGAGATCCTCGTCGATATCGAACGCAGCAAGATGCTTGTCATTCGCTGTCTGTCCATCGGTGACGTCGATGAGAAGGGCATGGCGCCAATGCCGGCGTCGTGTCCACGGTGGCGGTTGCGACTGGACGATCGGTCAATTCCGGAGATGTGCTGCTATCGATCTAGGTCGTGAAAATGGAGACGGTACTATACGCCGATTGCGATGGACCGTCGCCGAAGTGCTGGTGCGCGCCAGCGATCAGATCGACGCAAAGGGTCTGTTGATTGTTTACGGCTGATTTGGGCAGTTAAGTAGATGAGAGGTGTGCCCGCAAAAGTATGACTCAAATCGGAGAGATGATAGCTCGCAGACAGGATGAAGGTTGTAGGACGGAAGAACATAGGTAACACATATCTGCGGAATTGCCGAGTTATGCACGACATAGGGACGGCAGAAAGGCAGGACAGGATTGGATCTGCGTCACCTTCGCTACATTATCGCAAGCGCTCGGAATGGCAGCTTCAGCGCCGCCGCACAAGAACTCAATGTAAGGCAGCCGATCGTCAGCAAGCGCGTGAAAGAAGTGGAAGACGAGTTTGGCGTCTGTCTTTTCGACCGTTCAAAGTCAGGGGCCAGCCTCACGGCCGCTGGCGAAGCATTCGTCGTCATCGCGCAGCGCATCATTGAGGATACGGAGCGACTGGGTGAGCAGACGAAAGCGAGCGGTGCTGGACGCGTCGGCCGCATCGTCGTCGGTTTTTATATGTCATTGTCAACCGGCTCACTACGAGCAGCGTTGCACAATTTCAGAAAATGCTATCGCGAGATCGATATCGAACCATTCGAGGCGCCGTACACCGAGCTTGCAGCCGGCCTTCATGCTGGCAGGATTGACGTTGCCATTCTGTTAGGAGACCCTGGTAGATGCGACATTTTTAACTCCCTTGCGATGCGATCTGAGCTTCTTGTCGTCGCGTTGCCGAAAGACCACCCTCTCGCGGATCGGCCATTTGTCTACTGGCCGGAACTGAAAGGTGAGCGGTTCCTGGTCAGTCACCACGACCCGGGACCGGATATTCGCATTATTCTCGAACGCTATTTGGCTGCTCCGTCAGATCACCCCGAGATTCTGATGAGGTCTTTGAGTCGCGAGAGTATACTAAGCGAGGTCGGCAGCGGGGAGGGTATTAGCCTGCAATGCGAGACGGCCGCCGGACTGACCGATCTCGGCATTGTTTTCAAACCGGTGCATGATGGCAACGGCTTGACCCGTCTGGGCTACATGGCGTGTTGGAAACCGACCAACACCAATCCGGTTGTGAAGACGTTTATCGATTTCATTGACTCAAGCACTGATTCGTTCGAGTCGCATTAGCCGACATTCTTCGACCGGATTTACCGCCGAACATTTCAAGTATTTTTTCGACGGCCTACGATGAGCTACGGCAAACTACGACGTTTCAGATAAATCCTGTTGCCCATCTGTAAGTTCTGCATTTCTTGATTGTCCCCATCGTCATCCGATCGTGAGTGCGGATGGCCGAAATGGGGGCACGATGTCCGGTCATCATCACAACAGCCAAAAACTGGCGCGTGGCGCACGCATGCTGCGCACCGCGCTCGGGCCGGCTATCGCCCAATACCTCGAGGACCCCGCTGTTGTCGAGGTGATGTTGAACCCCGATGGCCGGCTCTGGGTCGACCGGCTACGCGAAGGTCTTGTCGCAACCGACGATGTGCTGATCCCGTCCGATGGCGAGCGTATCGTGCGCCTGGTCGCACATCATGTTGGCGCGGAGGTGCATCCCGGCAGCCCGCGGGTTTCGGCCGAACTCCCCGAGACCGGAGAACGCTTCGAGGGCCTGTTGCCCCCGGTAGTGATGGCGCCCACTTTCGCGATCCGCAAGCCGGCGGTCGCCGTGTTCACGCTCGCCGATTACGTCGCCGCCGGCATCATGACGGCTGCGCAGGCGGACGTGCTGCGGCTCGCGGTCGAGCGGCGCAAGAACGTGCTAATCGCCGGCGGCACCTCCACCGGC
>DASZZA010000149.1:0-6376 GCA_035545135.1 Lacipirellulaceae bacterium
CAACCGGCGATCGTGTTGGCCGACGAGCCGACGGGGAACCTCGACAGCGTGAATAGCGCCCAAGTGATGCGATTGCTGCGCGACGTGGTTCACGAGCGTGGGCAAACGGTGATCATCGTGACGCACGACAGCGACGTGGCGGCCCAGGCCGACCGCACCGTGCATGTCCGCGACGGCCGCCTGGAAGACGGCGACGTGCTCCACATGCGAAGGCCGACGGCGCGGGCGGTGGGACAAAAATAACGGGCCATTGGTCACTGGGTGGCGCTCCCGGAGGCTTTGCGACGGGCGATGTAAATGGGTGCGGTCGTTGACAGACCACGCCCTTCGAAGACTCCGGGCGTGCCACTCATATGGTGGCGAGCGATCTGGAACGGCGATTCGACGATGATGGTCAATTGGAAATTCGCGTGGCGGGAAGTGCGGCAGCGGCCGGGGCGGGCGATTCTGACGTTGCTGAGCATCGTTATTGGCGTGGCGGCGGTGGTAGGGGTGACGATTGCCGCGGGGACGACGGGGCACGCTTTCGATGAGATTTTCAAGGCGGTGGCCGGCAAGGCGCAGCTTGAAATCGTAGCGCCGCTCGGCAGCAGCTTCGATCAGAAGATCGTAGCGAAGGTGCGCGCGTTGCCCGAGGTGCAGGCGGTGGCACCGTTGATCAAGCGGCCAACGGTAATGTATGTGGGAAAGGATAAGAAGAATCAGAAGGAGTATCGCGGAATCGTTGCGCTCGGGATTGATCCGGAATTTGACGGGGAAGTGCGCGATTACGATATCACGGCTGGCCAGAATTTCAGCAAAAACGTCGGCGGCATCATGCTGGACGAAACGTTCGCGAAAGATGCCGGTATCAAGGTGGGCGACCAAGTCGAACTGCTCACGCGGCGTGCATTCGTCAAGACGACCGTGTTGGCGTTGTACAAGCCGCGTGGCGTGCGGGCTGCCGTGGAAGGCATGACGCTGCTGATGCCGTTGGAAGCGGCACAGTATTACTTCTACGCGTTCAAGAAAGCTGACTCGGCACAGATTGTATTGAAGCCGGACGCCGACGAGGCGGCTGCCCGAAATGAAATTAAAAAGCTGCTGCCGGAAGGCATTACGGTGCGCAAGCCGGAGGCACGCAGCCCGTTGGCCGAGGAGACATCGCTATCGACCCAAATCGGCATGGGGATGGCCCGGGCGTTCTCGCTTATCGTGGCGGTGTTCATCATCGCGAACACGTTTTTGATCAACGTTACGCAGCGGCGGAAACAACTTGGCATTCTGCGGGCGATCGGCGCGACGCAGCGGCAAATTGCCGATATGGTGCTTCGAGAAGCGTTGGTGATGGGAATCGTCGGTACGGTTTTGGGCATCGGACTCGGAATTCTGACGGCGCAACACCTTACGAAGGCAATGGCCGCGTTGTACCAGACGAAGCTGCCGCCCATAGATTTTCACCAGGCGCCGTTTCTCCTGGGCACATGGCATGAGATTCCTTCGCCGCAGGGGGGTGTATGGTCGCTGCTCAAGTCGATCGCGATCGCGTTGGGGCTTATTGTTCGTGATCCATTTGTCCTCGGGACGGTGTGTGGGCTGGCTGTGTCGCTGCTGGCGGCAGCATTGCCGGCCTATAAGGCCAGCCATCTATCGCCATTGGAAGCGATGCGCGACGTGCTGCACGAAGAGCTTGAGGGTGCGTCGCGATGGCTGGTGCGACTGGGTGCGTGCGTGACCGTGCTGGGGCTGGGCATGATTGCGGCGACGATTCAGGGCTGGCTGCCGATGCTGTTTTGTCTATGGTCGTCGCTGGCGTTGTTGATTGGCGTGGTGTTGATGCTTCCACTCGTGCTGCGTCCGTTTTCGGCGATGGCAGCATCTATCTTCAATCGGGTAATACCGGTCGAAGGCAAGCTGGCGCGGTTGCAGCTATTGCGCAACCATTCGCGGAGTACGCTCACGATCGGAGTTGTCTTTATTGCGATCAGCACGGGAATCAGCCTGGCGAATTCCATCATGGATACGGTGGAAAACGTTCGCACGTGGTACCAAAGGGCGTACGTGGCCGATTTTTGGATTCGGGCGGAGGGCCCGAGCATGGGGACGGGGACGGCGGCGAACGTGCCGGATGCCATCGAATCGGACATTAAGCGGGTGGACGGCGTGGAGACCGTCGACGGGCTTCGTTTTGCGTCAGGAATTGAAGTGAATGGGGAAGAGGCGACGATCATTGCGCGCGATCACACGAAAAACGAGCCACCCGACCTGGACGTGATTACCGGGGATCTGTCGAAGCTGCGCGAGCAATTCGCCCACGGCGAAGTGGCGATCGGTTCGGTGCTCGCGGAGCGGACTCATCTCAAAGTTGGAGACAAGGTAAAACTGAGCTCTCAGAGCGGCCCAAAGACGTTCCCCATTGCAGCCATTGTTAACGATTATCAGAGCGGCGGGCTGACGATCCACATGGAACGAAAGATCGCGCACGACGAGCTGAGCTTGGAAGGGATCAATGCGTTTATCATAACGGCCGATCACAAACGCTTGGGTCAGGTGCGGGCGGAGCTGGACGCCATTGCAAAGAAGAACGGCCTTCGGGTGCTATCGGCGACGGATATTCAGGAATCGATCGACCAGCGGATTTCCGGGGTCGTGGCCGCGCTATGGGCGATGGTCGTGGTGCTGCTCGTCGTATCGGCGGTCGGCGTGACCAACACGCTCACGATGAATGTGCTGGAGCAGACGCGGGAAATCGGCTTGCTTCGCATTGTGGCGATGACGCGCAATCAAGTTAAGAAAACGATTTTCACACAAGCGATGCTGATGGCCGCTTTGGCGCTGGCTCCTGGCATCGCGGCGGGTGTGGGGGTGGCCTATCTGATCAATCTGGCGATGATGCCGGTGCTTGGGCACCCGGTATCGTTTACCGTGCATCCGCTGCTCATGATTTGCAGTTTTATCGCCGGTCTGATTATCGTGTCGCTGGCGGCGTGGCTACCGGCGAATCGGGCGTCGCGGCTTGATCTTCCGACCGCGCTGCGCACGCTTTAATCGTGGCGCATTGCAAGGAACAGCGTCGGCTGCGATGATTTAGCGGCGAGTTTCGCTTCGCGCGGGGCAAACCCCGCCGCTCAGTGAACGACGCCATTCCATATCTGACCTCTGACCCCCGACCTCTGATCTCTGGCAATGATTCCTCCCACAATAACTCCGCCAGTTCGCACGCTGCTTGGCCCCGGGCCGAGCGACATTCATCCGCGTGTGCTGGCCGCGCTGGCGCGGCCGACCGTCGGCCACATGGATCCGTACTACTTGCAGGTCATGGACGAGCTGCAGTCGATGCTGCGGGAAGTGTTCCGCACCAGGAACCGACTGACGATGGCGATCAGCGGCACGGGTTCGGCCGGGCAGGAGGCGACGGTGCTGAATTTGGTGGAGCCGGGGGAACGCGTATTGATTTGCGTGAACGGCGTGTTCGGCGGCCGGCTGGCCGATATGGCCGAGCGGGCTGGCGGTGAGGTGACGAAGATCGAAAAGCCGTGGGGCGAGGTGTTCACGGTCGCGGAAGTGAAGGAGGCGCTTGCGCGCGTGAAGCCGAAGGTGGTCGCCATCGTGATGGCGGAGACATCGACGGGGGCGTGGCAGCCGTTGGAAGAAATTGCCGCCGTTGTGCGCGATGCTGGCGCAATGCTAATTCTCGACACCGTGACCGCGCTCGGCGGCATAGCGGTCGAAATCGATCGTTGGCAAATCGACGCCGTGTATTCGGGCACACAAAAGTGTTTGGGCTGCCCTCCCGGCCTGGCGCCGGTATCGTTCAGCGAGCGCGCGGTGCAGAAGATTCTTGGCCGGCGCGAGAAGGTGCGAAGTTGGTATCTGGATGTATCGCTCATCGCCAATTATTGGGGGGGCGAACGCGTTTATCATCACACGGCGCCGATTAACATGACGTACGCGTTGCACGAGTCGTTGCGAATGGTGCTGGAGGAAGGTCTGGACAATTGTTTCGCGCGGCATCGCAAGAATCACGAGGCACTAAAGGCTGGCCTGGCGGCAATCGGCATGGGTCTCGCCACGCAGCCAGAATACGCTCTGCCGCAGCTCAGCGCGGTGCGCATTCCGGCGGGAGTCGACGACGGGGCGGTGCGGAAGGCGTTGCTGGACCGTTTTGGCATCGAGATCGGCGCGGGGCTTGGGGCGTTCAAGGGCAAGGTGTGGCGGATCGGTCTGATGGGATATTCGAGCCGGCAAACGAACGTCCTCCTGTTGCTGGCTGCGCTCGAGCAGTTGTTGGCCGAATGCGGACATAAATTCGAGCATGGCAACGCGATTGCCGCGGCGAATGCGGTTTATGGAGCTTGAGCGGGGTGCTTTCGCGAAGTTGCGCCAACTATGCGGTCAACGCAGATTCACATTTTCCCGAGAGAGGAATTTCCCTCCAATGAGGCGCTGGATGCTTGCAATTACGGTTGGCCGTCGATAGCCTGATTCTGTCGCGCACCCATTCACCGCGGCGAGGCCAAGGACGTGCTAGTTCTCAGTCGTAAAGTCGGCGAGCGGATTCTCATCGGCGATAAGATCGCCGTTACAGTCGTGAAGATCGGTCACGGGGGAGTTCGAATCGGCGTCGAAGCGCCGCCCGAGCTGGCCGTGGTGCGCGAAGAATTGGCCAAAGAGTTGGAGCGTACCGAGCGTGCGCTGGCATCGGAACAGGCGGAGCCGATTGCGGAGTAGTCGGAAGATCCGAAGCCGCAAGATGTGTAGAGCTCTCTCGCCCCGGTCCATTCTAAAAGTGGAGATGGGACTCGTTTGGCGTGTTACTTCGTCTTCGTTGTCGCGTCTTTTGGCGCGAGGGGGTGACGGCGGGCGGTTCGCGGGGTGACGATTAAGTCGTTGCGCACGTCGAGCACGGCCGGTCCGTCGATCGATTCGAGTTTGCCATGCTGAGCGGCATAGTTCAACAGCCGCTCTCGTTTTTGCGCGAAGGACGATTCGCCGGTCGAGCTTTCCAGGCCGGGCGTGGTTCCCCAGAGGATACGAGTGCCGCCGGTTGTCACGATCTCAAATGTGCATAGTGGTTTGTCGTCGCGCGTGCTGGATTGGACACTGGCAAGTATCTCGACGAGCTGCAACCGTTGCCAGACATCGAACAGTTGCGCCGCCAGCTTCGCGCCGCCGACGACGCGCGGATCATCCCAGTCGTCGCCGACGAGCGGCCGGCCGGTGATCCCCGAGATTCGCGGCAGGTAGCGTCGTTCGGTCTCGGTGAGATCGCCATCGGGAAGGCGGACGGCATGAGCGTCGATCGGCAGGTACATGACGCCGTTAGCGTCGTTCGATTCGACGGCGGCGACGGGCCGACGATATTTAAGTTCGATATCAAGGGAGCTTGGCAGACGGCGCGAGATCCGCACCACCGACTCGACCCACGGATGCAACTCGAACGCGCTTTTGATGCGATGCGAGAGAGATTCCCAGTTGTCCAGAATGGAAACGGCGCCCACGAGGCCCGAATCGCGCAGAACTTGCGTCTTGACGTCGGAGCGAATCCACTTGGGCGGCGGCGTGATATGGACGCATTCGGCGGTCAGCAGGTAGTGCGGGTCGCGGGCGACGGAGGGCTCCTCGTGTTGCCAGAGAAAGTGCGCGCCGATGCCCAATCCAACGACGATCGCCAAACAAGCCCAGACGCGCGGGCGGATGCGGACAAGTCGACCTCGCATCGCGGCTGTCGATGTATCGGGTTTGATCCGTGGACTCATGCGACACCTCCGTGTGCCTGGCATAGCTCCGGGCTGAACTTTTATTCGATTAATGCCGCCATTAATTGGTGACTCTTACAGTGGCCGGTATTGGCGGCAGCAGGTTCGGCGTCGCCGCCGACGCTAAACATTCGGGATGGTACTCGAATCACCAGATTTCGATTTCGGTTTCCAATTCTACGCCCATGCGTTCGGCGACACGATTGCGCACGAGGTCGATCAGTTGCAGAATATCTTTGGCGGTCGCGCCGGGTTTGGCGATGAAAAAGTTGGCGTGGCGCTGGCTGACCTCGGCGCCGCCGACCTGTTCTCCCTTGAGTCCGCATTGGTCGATCAGCATGCCGGCGCTCATGCCGCGCGGATTTTTGAAGATGCAGCCCGTGTTCTCGTGCGCCATCGGCAGGTTGGCCTTCTTGACAATCCACTGTTTCTGCATGCGCTTGGTAACGACGAGCGGGTCTTCCCGTTCGAGCTCAAATTGTGCGGAAAGAATCACGAGTTCGTCCAAGCTACTTTGGCGATAGGCGAAGACCAGGTCGCTCCGCTCGCGGTCGACGATGTCGCCGTTGCGCGTTATGACGGTGGCGTGGCAAGCCCATTGGCCGATGTCGCCGCCGTGACTGCCGGCGTTGCCATGC
>DASZZA010000150.1:0-2352 GCA_035545135.1 Lacipirellulaceae bacterium
CCACGATGTTGGCCGAGAAAGTCGAGAAAGCCCAAGTCGCCGCATCGGTATGAGCGCGGCTAAATCTGTCAGGTGGACAGCGACGACCGTGGCTGTGGCCTGGCTGTCGGCATCGATAAATGCGCTAGTTCTATTCCGGGAAGTTCAAAAAATGCCCGGCTCTGATGCGCCGGGCATTAAAAAAAACGCCGAATGCAAATCTATTTTAATGGCGTGTACTCGGCGACCGGTTCAGGGCGATTGAAATGATATGCAAGGCCGAGACGCACAACCCAGAAACTGTCGTCCCAGTTGATGCGCTGGCGGCATGTCGAACCGCACGAGCTGTCGAGCGTATACGTCGCGTCATCCGAGCCGAGATCCACATACAGAGCCTCGGCTTTTAGCGACCAGTTTTCGTCCTTCATAAATTCGACGCCGCCACCGACTGTCCAGCCGAGTTGTGTGCCGCCGCTCGATGCCGAGAAGGGCGGCGCCAACACGCTGCCACCGGGTCCAATATTCGTCTCGAAGCGATGATCGACGTCTGCATACGCAAGACCTGCCGTTGCGTAGATCAGGTAGTGATCGTCACCAACCAATCCAAGACGGCCTCGCAGGGTGCCGAACCAATCCATGCTCGAGTGCAAGGAGACATATTGCGGTGTGCCGCCACATCCGCCGCCCGAGCAGACAATGTCGGTGTCTGTGTCGGTGCCGTAGTAATTGAAATCCGTTTCGACGCCGAACAGCACACGCCCGCACTGCACATTGTAGCCGCCGTAGCCGCCGCCAGTGAACCCTTTGTCGTTATCGGAAAACCCGACGTTTGCAGGCTGCCCGATATCTTGATGCGACCGCGTGCTGCCGAATCCGAGCTGGACACCGGCATATGGCCCGGCGAAGGCACCTCCGATGCAGCGCCCCGGCGGCGGTCCTGGCATTGGACCGTCTTTCAGACTGCCGCCAGCCTGCGCATTTCCTGCCGACGCTAAGCACGCGCAAGCAATGATCAGGGTAGAAAATAATCTCATCATGTAAGCCTCTGGTTCACCGCATGAAATTCGCGGGCCAATAGCAATTGACGAATTACGCAGCGCTTTACGGTATGGAAAGGTGATTCGTGCCGGGACGTCGAGTTCAGACCGGCCGTGTGCGGGTCTCGAATTGAACAATCGACATCCTTTTAGGACAAATCCGATCAATGGGTTGCCGACACGCAACACCGTTCAGAATGTGAAGCACACTTCTTTATTCTGGCGAAAATGAATTGCCGTTTCAGAGCCTAAGCTTCGGTGGCTCCCACGCTGGGCTTTCAATGATGTTGGCGGCCACGCAATAGCGATGCAGCCCAATGAGGACCGGCGCCTTTTCGGAACCGAACTTCGTTCCGATCACCCACCCGGCGACGCGCTTCATCAACGCTTCGCGCTCCGCCAGGGCCATGTCGTCAACGCAACGGAAAAGTCTTTCGAGGAGCGCGACGGCGCTTTCGCAATCGCTCGCCGCATAATCGGAGGCGCGATACGACGCCAAAAGTTCGGAAATACGCGTGTACGGTGGTCTCTGTTTCATAGGCGCATCCTACTGACGAATGCGCGTGTTCGGAATTGTCGGAAACGACAGGCGGCAACATGAACTTGGCCGATCGGCGTCAAGAACGCGAAACAAGCCACCGTCTGCTGGAGCCTTCCCATTTCCAACGGGCGCGTAACTCAGACGGCGATGAGTTGCTGCGCCACTGCCTTGGCCACGGCCTGGGTCGTTGTTGTGCAGTTCAGTTTCTCGCGGGCGGAGTTCAAGTGAAAACGCACCGTGCGTTCGCTGATACCCAGGATGACACTTGCCTCCCAAGCGGATTTACCCGCCGCGACCCATCGCAGGCAGTCGAGTTCGCGCGCCGAGACGACGAGCGCCTCAGAGGTATCGACGCCGTTGCGGCGAAGCATGTGGCAATGGAAGTACTCGCCCAATATCTTGAGCTCAGCCGGCTCCGGGGCAATGTGATCGTCCGGCTCATCTTCGGCCGTCGCTCGCTCGAAACCAAGAAGTGCGAATTCACCGCGCCGAGACGTGAGCTGCACAGCGCAATAGGATTCGTCGCTGAATGTCGGTTTGCTGTCTGATTGCCGGCGCGCCAATTCGACGGCGCGTATCTCGGCAAGGCGCTGCATCGGGACGGCTTTCGGCGTAATCGCCTGGCTTGCCATGTCGCCGGAGAACGAGCAATGCACGAATGAGCCGCTCGAAAAGCGCGGAATGTTGACACACAGATACCAGATATCCGAAAGCCGATAGATCTCGCGTGCGGCGGAAAGGAAGGCGACGCCCTTAGCTCTTTCGACGACCACGCTGCGATCATCCACCAACTCT
>DASZZA010000151.1:0-2808 GCA_035545135.1 Lacipirellulaceae bacterium
CACGGCTCGCACACCAGGAGCCGATACGTCGAGCTATGTTGCTCCGCAATACGTCCCGCCGGTTGCGAGCTACCCGGGCGTGATTCAGCGTTAATCAGCGCCGCGCCGATTTGCCAGAACGGTGCAACGTAGAAGTTCGCTTGGGCCGTTGTGCCGTGCTTTCAATAGACCCGTCGTCGGGCTTATCGATTGGAAGCACCTGCGGCAGCTGCTGTTGGAGTGCGCTTGGTGCCGTCGATTCCGGACCAGCCGCGATCGGCGGCGGTGTGTCGTCGGGATCAATGACCACCGGCGAGTCTTTGGCTCCGCCGAGCCGCAACAAGAGAATGTAGCCGATGGCCACCAGAAGGCACGTGAGCAACGTGAGCGCGAATCGTGCTTCGGTTACACCTGTATTTCGGTCGTCTTCGTCCACAGTGCCTCCTCCATGAGGCGATCCCGTTCGCGGTCAACTCACGAGCTATACGCGTTCTGCCACGCGCAATTTTGCACTTCGCGATCGCGCGTTCTGGATAACTTCGCGCTCCGTCGGCCGGATGGGCCGACGAGTTGCGACTGCCAACCGCGCATCGTTGCGAAATGCATCTTTCACTAAACGATCCTCGAGCGAATGGAAGCTAATCACTGCCAGGCGCCCGCCAGAACGCAGACAATCGGGTAATCGTCGGAGGGCGACCGCCAACCATTTGAGCTCCTCGTTCACGGCAATGCGTAGCGCTTGAAACGTGCGCGTTGCCGGGTCGATTCGTTCGTTGCGGCTGCGCGGCACCGACTCGCGGACGACGCGAGCCAGATTGGCCGCCGTGCGAATTGGATGCGCCCGTCGTACATCAACAATGTGCCGGGCGATCCGACGGCTGTAACGCTCCTCTCCATATCGGTAAATCAAATCTGCGAGATGCTCGGCGCTCAGCCGCTCGACAAGCTTCCATGCCGGCTCGCCGCGCGCTGCATCGAACCTCAAGTCCAGCGGCCCAGTGCTTTGAAAACTAAATCCACGGGTCGGATCGGCTAACTGATCGCTCGACAACCCAAGGTCGAGCAGGATACCGTCGACCGTGCTAATGTTCAACTCCGTTAGTACCTCGGGTAGGTCGCTGTAGTTTGCCTGTCGTACTCGCACGGGCAAGCCATGCAGTTCGGCTGCTGCGCGTTCCACGGCCGCAGTGTCGCGATCCAATGCAATCACGCTTCCGGTGGGGCCAACCGCGCTTGCTAACATCCGCGTGTGGCCGCCGCCGCCCAGCGTGCCATCGACGAACGTTTGTCCGGCACCCGGCCGCAGCCATTCGAGCACCTCCTCCGCCAGTACTGGCACGTGTTGGGACGGCTCCGCCATGATCGTGCAGTGTTGGGGAATAACAGATTTCCTGGCGAAGCCACAAGCGCAATAAATGCCGCAGCTGCCGGCCACGGCTCGCAGGAGGTTAATGCTAGCATTTCACAGCGCGTAGCATATCGCGTGCGAAATCAGAAAGCCATTCGCCGCAATGGCAAGCGTCGGTCCCCCAGCACATCCGTATGCCGCGGGGGTCGGCGACGCCAGGCGATTAGGGCACCGCGAAGGCACTCCAGCACGCCGCCGCTGCTCGGAGCTTCCATGCTCCAAGCTAGGACCAGAGACTGCTCGCCGGTGGTGTGATCCGGTGGTTGGAGGAGAGGCTGTGGCCGTTTGCTCTCCAGCAAATGTCTCTGTCCGGCGTGCCAGCGGGATGGTCACGCCTGCCATAAAACTGGGTTCGACAAGAAGCCAGAAACCGAGACGCGTATGCTGAAAATAACCTTTCAAACGGCGGCGTCAATCGGTATTTTTTGACGGTTGCTCTGATCGTATGTACACTATCCTTGTTCTATCTCCAAATGGGAGCCAAGGGTCGGATTTGTAACGGTAACGAATCAACACTTAAAAAATAATCCGGGTTGACAGTGTACGTTTACACACTACCAGTCGGGGCTGGTCTTTTGCGACCACCAATGCGACCATTGGACATTGATTTCGCTGATCGGCAGGCTGCCGGTAGGCACGTTCCCCTAATTGCCGAGACGGCTCCAAAGCATCAAGATGACACGCCATGCCGAAAGATGCCTTCCCGTTCGATTACGATTTACCTCGCCGCCTGATGGCCCAGGAGCCACTACGCCACCGGGCTGATGCCAGGTTGATGGTCGTCGATCGGCGACGCCAGGCGATCGAGCACCACCATGTCCGCGATTTACCCCATCTCTTGCCGGGGGGCGACCGGCTGGTAATCAACGATACGAAGGTCGTACCCGCCCAACTGGCGGGCCGGCGGTCGCAAACAGGTGGCCGCTGGCAGGGCTTGTATCTGGAAACGACTGCCGACGGCCACTGGCGGATCCTATGCAAAACTCGCGGCCGGCTGAGCCCGGGGGAGGCGATCGCACTCGTCGATCGTGAGGGCCGCCCCGGCGCCAAATTGTGGCTCATTGAACGGCTCGACGAGGGACAATGGCTGGCGCACGTTGAGACGGAAGAGCCGACCGAGGCGATCCTGAATCGCCTGGGACGCGTGCCGTTGCCGCCCTATATCCGCGGCGGCAACATGGTCGATGCCGATGTCGCCAACTATCAGACGGTGTATGCCGCGCGTCCGGGAGCGATTGCGGCGCCTACCGCCGGGCTGCATTTTACCAAGGAACTGATCAAAGCGCTCGAGGCTCGGGGGGTTGCCTATACGCGGGTCACACTCCACGTGGGGCTGGGAACGTTCAAGCCTATAGAATGCGATACTCTGGACCAGCATCGCATGCACAGCGAATTAGGCGAAATCACGACCGCCGCGGCAT
>DASZZA010000152.1:0-4502 GCA_035545135.1 Lacipirellulaceae bacterium
AATAGAAGCCTTCCACGCGATCCCGAGAGCTCAGCGTTGTCAGCGATAGCACTTCACCTATCGAAAAATGGCTGCGTGCAATGTCTTCGTATTCGATGTCAGGTCGGACTCGCTCGACATCTATCCCGATATTTCTATCCCAACCCAGCGCAAGGACCGCGATATCCTCCGAATGAGAGAGATTGAAGCTTAATGATCTTCCGGCGGAGTCCGGTGTGAGGGCCGGCTTGCCCTCCGCCCCATAGTGAATCTGAAGCTGCGAAGGCCGCTGCCGCAGATACTGGGCCAGAATGTTTCGAAGAGCGCCACGAGCGACGACAAAACGATTTCGGTCGCGATCAAGGTGAAAACGCGCGGCGCGCTGCTTTTCCTCCGCGCTCAGATATCCGCGCAGGAGAGATTGCGCCGATGCGCAGACCGACAGGTTGCATAACCAAACATGGATCTCGTTGAACTGCAGGGGCGGACAACCCGACAAGCGCGTCCATTTAACCGGCCCAAACACAGTCTAGCGGCCCCCTCCGGTTACCATGATACCTAGCTTTCGTTGACCGGACGCATCCGCCGGATATCTAATCGCACCTAACCGCTTGTGGTGTTCCTCGGAAATAATCGCTCTCTCGTGAGCCGATTGGCCCCGTTAACCCCCACAGAGCGTGCCGAGATGGTGAACCGATTTTGCAATTGCCAGTATTTGGATAAGATAGCAAACTATCTTAAATGCAACCAGAGGATGGCGTGGGGCGCGTCATGGCTCAGCGAATTAGTCGGGCAACCACCGGTTCTGGCTCCTCGTCGCCAGCAATAACGCTCGGCGAGCATTACCCCGGGCGATGCATAGCCCCCCTCTTAGAACCACGCATGTCACCGACCAGTATTCCGAGCTAATCTAGCAATCATGGCAGAAACCCATGCTCCGGCCCAATTCATCTTTGCCTACACTGCTCGCGGATGCGATCGCTGACGTCTGGCGCAGCGTGCTGAGGATTGAGCAGATCGGATTCGACGACAATTTTTTCGACCGCGGTGGCAATTCGCTTTTGCTCATGGCCGCGCACTCAAGATTGCAAGAAGTATTGCAGACAGAAATACCGATTACAGACCTGTTCGAGTTTGCGACCATACGCGCACTCGCCGATCACCTCGGAAAAGACCGACCGGCACGCTGGGACCTCAACGATACGGTTGAACGGTCGCAAAGACAGAGATCTGTGTATGCGCGTCAGCGTGAGCGTTGGGCAAAAAGAGGGTCGTGAGTTTTGCGTGACCAAGAATCACTGTTTGATGGCGTTGCAATTGTTGGAATGGGCGGTCGGTTCCCCGGCGCGGCAACAGTCGCCGCATTTTGGCAGAATCAGCTCCAGGGTGTTGAAGCAATATCCCGATTTGGCGTTGAGGATCTGGAGATCTCCAATCCCAGCGTGGCATTAGCGGATCCTAATTACGTCCCAGCACGCTCGGTTCTCAACGGCGTCGATTCCTTCGACTCCGAATTTTTCGGTATCTATCCTCGTGAAGCGGAATTGATGGATCCGCAGCAGCGGCTGTTTCTTGAAAGCTGCTGGCAAACATTTGAGGATGCCGGATACGATCCGTTGACCTTCCCGGGTTCGATCGGCGTTTACGCGGGAAGTAGCCCAAGCACATATTTTTTGTCCCGCCTCTGCGCGCGCCCTGGATTTATCGAAAAATTCACTGACGGTTACCAGGTCGGGAATTATGTCGAGATGTTAGGGAATAGTCTCGACTTCCTCGCAACACGTGTTTCGTACGTTCTCAACCTGCGGGGGCCAAGCTTCACCATCCTGTCGGCTTGTTCGACCTCGTTGGTCGCGGTCACCCAAGCCTGCCAGTCGCTCCTGACTTACCAATGCGACATGGCGCTTGCCGGCGGGGTATCGATCACCCTGCCGCAGCGGCGCGGCACCTTTTACCAGGAAGGTGGCATGGTATCGCCGGATGGCCATTGCCGCGCATTCGATGCGGATGCCTCAGGGACGGTTTTCGGCAGTGGAGTTGCAATCGTTCTGCTCAAGCGCTTGGAAGATGCAGTCCACGACAATGACCAAATCTATTCGGTCATTCGTGGCTTTGGCGTCAATAACGATGGGGCGACCAAGGTCGGATACACGGCGCCCAGCGTGGAAGGTCAGTCGCGCGCGATCGCGATGGCCCAGGCGGCGGCTGGAATTGAGCCGGACAGCATCGGTTATATTGAAGCCCACGGGACGGGAACGCCGCTAGGCGATCCTATCGAACTGGCGGCGCTCACAAAAGCCTTTCGCGCTCAAACGGCCAAGAAGCATTACTGCGTCATCGGTACGGCGAAGACCAATGTCGGCCATCTGGACGCGGCCGCAGGAGTGACCGGGCTGATCAACGCCACCCACGTTGTACGCCACGGTGTGTTTCCGCCAACGCTTCATTTCAAGAGGCCGAATGCGAACTTTGACCTGGAGAGCAGTCCGTTCTTCGTCAATGCTGCTCTGAGCCATTGGAAGCCGAACGGCGTTCCGCGACGCGCAGGTGTGAGTTCCTTTGGAGTCGGGGGTACCAATGCGCACGTCATCATTGAACAGGCTCCCGACCGGCAGACGACCACCTCGACAAAGCCGGCACACCTGCTTGTGTTGTCCGCACGGACAGAAGCTGCGCTTGACCGGGCGACCGAGAATCTTGCCGCGCACTTGAGCGCTCATCCCGAAACAAATCTCGCTGACGCGGCCTGGACACTGCAGATTGGTCGGCGGGAATTTGGCCATCGCCGCGCTGTGGCTGCACGTAACGTGAGAGAGGCAATCACCGCGCTTTCAAACCCAGTGCGGCGTCCGGTGCGGGTTGGATCGCAGCAGAAGGAGCGCCCCGTCAGTTTTCTTTTCCCTGGCCAGGGATCGCAGCACGTCAACATGGGACGGGAAATCTATCAATCCGAGCCAGTTTTTCGCGATGTGGTCGACCGCTGCGCAAACATACTGCGTCCCCATCTCGGCGCTGACCTTCGATCGTTGCTTTACCCGGCTGACAACGCGACTGAGGATGACAAGCGCCGCGTTACCGATACCGTCATAGCGCAACCGGCTCTTTTTACCATCGAGTATGCCTTGGCGCAGCTTTGGCAGGCTTGGGGAGTCCAGCCAAAGGCGATGCTCGGGCACAGCATCGGTGAGTTCGTCGCCGCGTGCCTGGCAGACGTTTTTCAACTCGAAGACGCGCTGGCGGTGATCGCTGCACGCGGCCGCATGATGCAGCAGTTGCCCACCGGCGGAATGCTGTCAGTGCGCCTGTCCGAGTCGGAGCTGAGGCGCCGGCTACCTGGCTCGCTATCGATTGCAGCCGTGAATTCCTCTTCGCTTTGCGTCGCAGCCGGCCCGTCAGATGCGCTTGGAGAGCTCGAGCAAGCTCTCACGCGTGAGGGAATCGCCGTCCGTCGGCTGATCACTTCCCACGCGTTTCATTCCGCGATGATGGATCCGCTGATCGAGCCGTTCACCGCGATCGTCGCCAACGTCCGGCTCAAGCCGCCACGGATACCGTACGTTTCTGGTGTGACCGGCACGTGGATTACGGATCGAGAGGCGACTGATCCGGGCTACTGGGCGCGCCATGCCCGCGAACCGGTGCGATTTTCGTCGGCGGTCGCTGAGTTGCTGGAGGATCCCGAAGCGGCTCTCGTGGAAGTCGGACCTGGAAACGTCTTGAGTACCTTGGCGCGACAACATGTCGCAGTATCGACAGATCGCACAGTAGTGCCGTCGTTGTCGGCCGATATGTCGGGCAGCGACGACGCCCTATGTTTAATGAACGCCGTCGGGGCGCTTTGGCGCGTGGGGGTGCATCCAGACTGGCGAGCATTTCATGGCGAAGAGCGCCGCCAGCGTATTTCGCTGCCGACATACTCATTCGAGAGCAACCGACACTGGCTCGAACCGGCCGCCGTCCCCCAGCTCTCAGCGGCGACTCCGGTTGCGACGACCTCGCAACCATCATCAAACGCGCGCGAGTCCGCGAAAGTGCAGGAACCGGCCCCCATGAATGACATGACAAATGTTTCCGGCGCAGCACCTTCTGCGCGCGGCAGTCGTGAAGCTCGGATCCACGCAGCAATCGCGGAGATTTTTGAAAGTCTTTCCGGCATGGACTTCGCGACGGTTGATCGATCCACAACCTTCCTCGAGCTGGGCTTTGATTCTCTCTTCCTGACCCAAGTGACCCAAGCTTTGCAGGGTAAGTTCGGGGTGAAGATCACATTCCGGCAGCTTCTGGGCGAGCAGTCGACACTGCAAGCACTCGCGCGATACCTGGATGGCAATGTCGCACCCGGCCTCTTCGATGAGCCGGTGCCGGCTGTTGCCGTTCCGGTACCAGCACCCGCTCCTGTTTCCGCCCCTTCGGCGATCGAGGCACTCGGTACCGTCTCCTTTCCCGACTCCGCCGTGGCCGGATCCCCAATCGATCAGCTAATGCGCGAGCAGCTTCGCGCCATGAATGCGCTTTTTGCGCAG
>DASZZA010000153.1:0-12613 GCA_035545135.1 Lacipirellulaceae bacterium
GGCATTTGCTGGAATCACAACACTGATGTGTCTGATCGCGGCGACGGGGAACTACAATTTCTTTAATCTGCTTACGATCATTCTGGCGTTTACGCTGCTCGACGACGACGCTTGGCCACAACGGTTACGAAATCGAATCGCCGGTACTGACTGGCCGATGCTGGCTTCGCCGACGCGCTGGCGGTCGTTCGCGCTTGTACCGTTCGCCGGACTGGCTATTGTGGTCGGCGTTCAGCAGGTGAAGAATGCCGCGTTGCGGGCGAAAGTACCGTGGCCTTCGGTTGAGTCGGAACTCAACATTGGCCAATTTTTTTTGGTCAATGAGTACGGACTGTTCCGCCAGATGACCGAGACTCGTCCTGAAATCGTGATCGAGGGCGGCAACGACGACGCACATTGGAAGGCGTACGAATTTCGCTGGAAGCCGGGCGATCCGTCGCGTCGGCCGAGGTTCAATACACCGTATCAGCCGCGGCTGGACTGGCAAATGTGGTTCGAGGCGCTGCGTTTGGAAGAAATGTACAACTCGACCGGGACGATAAACCCGCGCTACATGAGCGCGTGGTTTCAGTCGTTCTTGATGCGCTTACTGTCGGGCGACCAGCCGGTTATCAGTCTTCTCGAAAAGGATCCATTTCCGAATACGCCGCCCAAATTCATTCGCATTATTCTTTATCAATACCGCTTCACCGATCAGGCGGAATGGCGAAAGACAGGCGATTGGTGGCACCGTGAAAGGGTGTGGGTCGGGCCAGGGTGGTCGCTACGGTAAACCGCGAGTGAACGCTAGTCGTTCGTAAGTGGGTGTTTATTTAGCATGTATCAACGTTGATTAGCGGTTTCACTCACGCAAATTCATGACGAATCGTTCCCATTGTTTTTGAAATGCATCCATGTCGTTCTCGGCCAGGACATGCGTGAGCGTTTTGTAACCGGTCGGATCGTCTGTCTGATTGGCAACGAACTCGTGGTAGAACTGGGTGAGTTTGCCCTGTTCCTGCAAGTAATAACAGAGGTAGCGGGCTTGGGCATAGTTTGTGCCGGCGTTGTCGCCATAGAACTGGCCGTCGGTTGTTTCGGTGAGTTCTTCGAAGGATGGAACGTTGCCTGATTTGATCGCGCGCTGCAATCCACGCAGGCGCCAGTTGGTGTAACCGACGATATGGCCGTCGCGCTCTCCACATTGTTCGTAAAGCGAACCAAGACCTTCGTTAAGCCACGCCGGGCATTTAGGAAAATTTGCGCGTACGAATGGGTGGACAATCTCGTGCACTAATGTTCCGGTTCCCGTCGCGATGTTCATGATCAGCGCACGGTGCGCCGCCGAGTAATAGCCGTAGGGTGTATCCGGTTCGTCATTGAAAATCGACCTGGCGTAACGTCGATAGCTAGCGTCGTCCTTGAAGAGCCAGATCGTGATGATTTCGTTGGGATCATGCTGAAAGTACTCGCGCTCGAGGTGAGCGACGGCCCATTTGACAGTGTGTTGGCAGATGGATTTCACGTCATCCGGAGGACCGTCGCCCACGACAATGAATGGTCGCTCGATGAATAAACTGAATCCGCTGGGCAGTATCTTTTTTAGCGCAATGACTCGCTGTACGTAGTCAGCACTGGTGAGACCGGATTTGGGGGGTGAGTCGTCGATTTGTGCCGGTTGCATGCGGAAGCGAACGATCAACCACCTCGTGCGCTCGTATTTCAGTGGCCACAGCGCCAGGAACGTTGCACGCTTCATCCGTCGGTAGCCGCCGTGGGCATCCGCAGGATCGAGATACACCACAGAATCGACGTTAGCTTGGTACCCGACGACAAGGCGCATGTGCTCGGTCGTGTCGGGCGACGAGTCGTAATGCATGCACACGATTGATGGAATCCCGTGCAGCAAGTCGGCATGTACTTGCTTCCATTGAGATAGGATTTGTTCGTCGGCGCGGGCCGCGTCGATGCGGAAAAAGACGTCGCCCGTTTTGAAACCGATGCGCCGAAGAGCCCGCGCAAGGTCGGCCGAGTGGCAGCCACGTCCTTGTTGCGGATCGAGTCCCGACATGTTGAAGACATAGTTTTGATCGCCGCGTTTGCGGAGCTTGCGGAGTACCATTTCGGCACAAGCTTCGCCACAAAAGTCGGGACGCTGCTGTACGTGGGGAACGTCTTTGATTAGTGCATCGGCGTAAAATGTCGCCGAGGCGCTCGCGGCGTCGGTTGCCAACAAACACGTGGCGATGGCGATTGCGAATGTGGCTTTCATTGTGGACTCGGGCCCGGTGGCAATATTGTACATCGCCGGTGGACCTGGTGGAAAAACTGCCAGGCTCGACCAGCTTTTACTTGGATTCGCTGGAGGGGGGGTAGAATCTTCCCGGAGTCGGGATAGCCGCAACGACGTCGCGGTTGAGGGCGTCAGGCGATATGGCCAACGGCGGCTTGCGACTGGCCGAAGTAGCCGCGGTACCAGGCTACGAATTGCTGAATGCCGTCGCTGATGGAAGTCGACGGCCGATAGCCGATTTCCGCTTGAGCGGCCCTGATATCGGCGCATGTGACGGTGACATCACCCAATTGTGGCGGCAAGTTTCGCCGAAAGGCCCGCCGCTCCAGGCAGCGTTCGATTTCCTTCAGCAAATCTAAGACGGAGATCGGCGTTCCACGCCCCAGGTTGTAGGCGCGAAACTCGACGTCACCATCGACATGAGGATGGTCGATGGCGCCGAGAACACCCTGTACGATGTCGTCGACATAGGTGAAGTCGCGTCGCAGCGTGCCGCCGGCATACAGCTCGACCGGGCGATTATTGAGGATGGCCTCGGTAAACTTGAAAATGGCCATGTCCGGACGACCCCATGGACCGTAAACGGTGAATAGTCGCAGTGCGGTGACGGCGACCCCGTATTGATCGGCGTAGCTGTAGGCCATCAGCTCGCCGGCCATTTTCGTTGCGGCGTACAGACTGACCGGGCGTGTGGTGTCGGCAGTTTCTGTTACGGGAAACGCGGTGGCGTCGCCGTATACGGAACTCGAAGATGCGAAGACAAGGTGATGAGGTGTGCGAGCGCGGCAGGCCTCCAACACGTTGAGCAGTCCCGACATATTGCTGGCGAC
The DNA here is from genome assembly GCA_035545135.1 of Lacipirellulaceae bacterium. GTDB lineage: Bacteria > Planctomycetota > Planctomycetia > Pirellulales > Lacipirellulaceae > JABDGM01. The sequence goes on from DASZZA010000153.1 coordinate 3,103, forward strand.
ATACGATCGCGGAGCTTCCTGCGAGTATCGCACACCAGCCTGTGCGGCCATATGGACTGTAACGTCGAACGGGCCGGACTCGATAAGGTGGCTTGTCGTGGCCGCATCCGACAAATCCATCTGGGCGAACTCAAAAGCGTTACGGCTCTTCAATTGCGTCAGCCGGTCGTGCTTCAATTGCGGGTTGTAATATGGATTCAGGCTATCAACGCCGAGCACTTCGTCGCCACGTTCCAGAAGGCGGCGACAAACGTGAAAGCCAACGAATCCGGCTGCGCCCGTGACAAGTACACGCATGATATAAACTGCTAAGCCGCGTTGCGGTTTTTCGAAGAACTATCCAAAGTCGTCCGAGATGCGAGCGATGATTCAATCGGCTGACATCGTACTGTTACATCCGCATCGCTGAGTACGGATCGCTGAGTTATTTTGCAATCAATCGTGCGTTCACACCAGGCGAATACGGGCGCTGCAAATCCTCGATAGCAAATGAACGCCCAAGTTCCTCCTAGCATGAGTCCGGCCGCTACATCGGTTGGAAAATGGGCATGAAGAATAACTCGAATGGACGCGACGGTGACGGCAAGTATTCCGAAAAACCAGCGGCCGCGCGGATAGATCAGGCACAGGGCGACGGCAAGTCCAATGGCGGTGGCGGAATGACCAGAGGGAAAGCTTTGTAGCCCGCTTGGCGCGGAAAGTAATGGAAGTATCCCGTGAAAGGTAGAGGAAAATGTCGCCACGGCAAGGTCGGTCGAATGCGGGCGCGAGCGCGCCACGCACATCTTGGCAATATCGGCGAGCAGCCCGCCGCCGAGGGCAATTGAGGCCAGCAACGGTATGCGGCTTAATTTCGTTCGGCTGAGGAAGATGACAACCGTCAGCACAATGATTACGCCGGCGCCATTTCCGGCCGCGAATTGTATTAATTCGAGGACCCGAATCACCGCGTGGGACGGAGCGTGTTGATAGGTCAACCGAGCAAGCGGTATGTCACACTGGGTTAACGCTGCCAAAACAATCAGCGCCAGCATTGCTGCTTGCCACCATTGCCAGCGATGCTGTCCAGTTCCTGTTTCAAGCGTGAGGCTTTTCATGTTCTGCGATTCAGGTCGATGCATTGGTTGCATGTGGTCGAGCAATAGCGGCAGCCGGGACCGCACTCAGGACTAAATCGACCAACGAAATCAATTCGTCGTAGTTGGAACCAGTAGATTTCTCGTGGAAGTCTTGTCGTCAAATGCTGTCATCACTGATCAGAACTGACAACGCGAGTTTTTTGGTTTAACGATCGACTTGTTCGTTTTGCGTATGCCGTGTACATTCCCGCGCCAACAATGGGCTGCGAGAAGTGCTATCTAGTGATACTTTGCCGCGATCGATTTCTGTTAATAGGCTGCCGCACATGTTCCAACAATGGCGAATGACTTTCATCGTGGCCGCCATCGCGGCCGCGACTTTCTGCACCGGCCTTGGGCTAACGCGTCTATGGGACGTTGACGAACCCATGAACGCGGTCTGTGGGCAAGAGATGTTTGCCCGTGGCGATTGGATCGTTCCGACGTTCAACGGACAACTCCGCACCGATAAACCCATCCTGATTTATTGGTGCATGATCGCGGTATATCATTTTCTCGGCGTAACCGAAATGGCGGCTCGGCTCCCATCGGCACTAGCCGGCATAGGAACCATCGTGCTGACGTTTCACTTGGGACGGCTCATGTTCGATCGTCGGACGGGCCTAGTGGCAAGTTGCCTGGCTTCGTCCGCACTGATGTTTGCGGTGCTAGCGCGAGGAGCGACGCCAGACTCGCTTTTGATTGTTTGCATTACGGCCAGCATTACGTCGTTCGTAGCCGGCGTAGCGAAACGGCGCGGCGGACATTTCAGCGGAACTCTCGATGGACGTGGTACGCCAACGCCGGTGCAAGCGCATGGATTGCCGGTGCTGGCATGCGTAGGCATGTATGTGAGCATGGGGCTGGCAGTACTTGCCAAAGGACCGATCGGCGTGGTGATGCCGCTCGGAATTATTGGGTGCTATTTGCTGTTCTTTGATGACGTCGAGGCTGCACCTGCCGATGCGGGGTGGCTGCGAAGAGTCGTTCGTTATTTTGCGCCGCGCCGCATCCTTAGCATCGCGCGAACATTGCGGCTGGGATGGGGATTGCCGCTAGTGGCGCTCGTTGCTTTGCCCTGGTACATCATGGTCGGTATCCGCACGAACGGCGAATGGATTACAGGCTTTTTGGGAACGCACAATGTAGGCCGGTTCATGCACCCGATGGAGCACCACCGTGGATTGCCGATCTACTACGTAGTGGCAATTTTTGCGGGGTTCTTTCCTGGATCCGTCTTCCTGCCGGTCGGGCTATGGTCGATGATCACCTTCATACGGCGTAACAACGCTAGGCGGGGTGCGGCCGCATTTCTGCTGTGCTGGATTGGCTGCTACGTGGGATTCTTTACATTTGCGGCGACGAAGCTGCCCAATTATGTAGTGCCATGTTATCCAGCGCTGGCGATTGCCACCGGCTATTGGCTGAGCGCGATGATTGATCGCGCGGCGGTTCGCGACTGGCGGCTGTGGGCCGGGTATGGCTCGTTCGTTGGCGTTGGGGTCATCATCGCGGTCGCAGTGGCAATCGTTGCGCGCGTGCTACTGAAGCTCGATCCACTGCCAGCGCTGCCGGGCATCGTGGCAGTCATCGGCGGCATTGCATCTCTCATGCTCCTCTACCGAGGTCGCGTAGGCGGATCGGTCGGCGCGTTCCTAGTAACTTGCTTTCTTTTCACGTTGTCGGCCATGACGTACACAGCTTGGCGTGCCAGCGAGTTGGAGGACGGCCCCATGCTAGCGGAGCAAATCCACACGCTGATCGATACGCAGTCGCATGCCGCGCCCCATGTTGCGACGCTGCGCTATTCGTGTCCGTCATTAGTGTTCTATCTTGGGAACACAGTTGAGAGACTTGGTGCGCCGGGAGAGATTCCCGCGTTCTTCGAAGGGGGTGGCGACGCCTTAGTAATGTCGCGTACGGCCTATGAAAACTGCCGCGATCAGCTTCCTAGTACTCTCGCCGTTTTGGCGGAGACGCAGCGCTTTATGAAGAGACGAGAAAGTGTTGTGATCGTTGGCCGATCGACGGAACTTGCCAGAGGCGATGCTCGTGACGAAGTCCGCTGACTCGAAACCGCAGTTGACCGTGGTGAGTCCCGAAGTCGCTCCCGCCACTCAAAGCGGATGGCGAAGAGCTCGGTCAGCACTGCGCTGGCTGGCAACAGCGGTGCTCATCGGCTGGCTTGCCGCAAGCGCGGATTGGACCGATGTGCGACATACATTTGCCACAGCCTCGGTCCCGTGGCTGCTGATTGCGGCTGGAACGTACCTTGCGTCACAACTTGCAAGCGTTGTGCGATGGGAGATTCTGGTTCGTGCCGCTGGTTTTAGGCGGCCACGAAGGCACCTGGTCGCGGCGTATTTCGAGGGCATGTTTGTGAATGTGTGTCTACCGACGACGCTGGGAGGTGACCTTTTAAAGGTATTCCGCATAGGAGGCGCACAACAAAAGCGACTAGCCAGTAGTACCGTTGCCGCCGACCGCACGTGCGGGCTCGCGGCGCTGCTTACGCTACTCGTTGTCGGTCTTTTGCTGAAGATGGGCGGGATTGGCGTCGTTGCCGCACCGCTTTTGATTTTGGGTGTAGTTATTGCATCTCTAACTGCAAGTTGGGCACTACGGTCGGGCGTGATTTCGTTAGGCCCTATGAGTGGCGAACGAAAAGGCCGGCTATGGCAACCGTTGAAACCGGTACTGCGGTTTTTGCCGATGGGCATTCGACAGTTGGCGATTGAAACGTCGTGGGCTCGAGTTATGATATGGGCTTTTGTGGTCCAGACGCTTAACGTGACGGCCGTGGCGGCGGTGGCCGGTTCCATTGGGCTCGATGTTTCCCCGATTGAAATTCTTGTCGCGACGACAACGGTCAGCCTGGCTGCCGCCTTGCCTATCTCCATTGCCGGGATTGGGGTCCGTGAAGCAAGCCTGCCGCTGATGTTAGCCGCGGACGGCGTACCAAGGGCGTCAGGGATCGCCTTGGGAATGGCCTGGTCAGGGATCGTGCTCGCAATTGGCCTTCTCGGAGGGCCGATTCATTTTGCTGCGCAACGCAGGGTCACTCGCGAGCGGGTCTCTACTCCAACCAAGTCGACCGTCGCCGCTCGTCGTTCTGCTTAATGAAAGATTGGAAATCGATCATGAAACTCTCGGTTGTTATTCCGCTCTACAACGAAGTTGATAACGTTGGTCCGCTGGTGGCATCGTTTAAATCTGCACTCGGATCGGTACCGTACGATTACGAATTGATCGCCGTCGACGATGGTTCCACCGACGACACTCGCGAAGCACTTGCTCGCCTTGTTCAGGAGAACCAGAACCTTCGGCTCGTAGAGCTGCGCCGCAACTATGGCCAAACTGCGGCGATGAGTGCCGGGATTGAGTATGCCAGTGGCGAGGTGATCGTGACGATTGACGGCGATATGCAGAACGACCCGGCCGATATTCCCGCGATGGTGGCAAAGATCGACGAAGGTTACGACCTTGTCCACGGCTGGCGAAAAGACCGGCAGGATCCCTGGCTGTCGCGTCGGCTGCCATCGTTGCTCGCGAACCGTCTGATATCTGCTGCGACAGGTTTTCCCTGTCACGACCTGGGCTGCACGCTCAAAGCCTTACGTCGCGAAATTGCCGTGGATTTACGGTTATATGGTGAAATGCATCGGTTCATCCCCATTCTCGCGGGCTGGCATGGGGCGAAGTGCACGGAGCTCGTCACGCGGCATCATCCGCGCCGCCACGGTAAGTCGAAGTACGGAATTCTTCGCACGTTTGCGGTGCTGCTCGACCTCATTACCGTGCTTTACATCACCCGCTTTTCGCTCAAGCCGATGCGGCTGTTCGGAGGACTGGGGGCGCTATCGATGCTCGGGGGCATGGCTCTGGGCGCTGCTGCGATCGTGTTGAAGTTAGTGACGGACTTTGACCTCACGGGCGACCCGCTGCTGTACGCGTCGTTTTTCGGCGTCATGATCGGACTACAGTTCATGCTCATGGGCATGACGGCGGAAATGAGTACGCGCACGCATTATGAAAGCCAACAACGCCGACCATACGCAGTGTCGCGTTTCCGTGGCTTTGATGGGGCGCTGACGAACATTGGTCGACGATCGAGTGCCGTTGAATCAGGGCTGCACGAACGCGCGGCGTAATTGTTCGTCCACAGTTCTCAGGTGAGGTCAAATAAGATAGTACCACCCGTCCTTTTGATTAAGGCTTTCGGCGTGGCGCGGGCAAGTGTCGCAGACGTCGTCGCCTATCACTTCGTAGGCGAAGCGCACTGCCTCCAGGGTGCTCGTCCAGAATTTTCCCGTTTCTTGGAAGACAAATACGCGTTCGCGACCCAGGCGGCCGACGAGACCACTCGAATCGATGACCTTCATTAGATCGGGCCGCACGCCGCAAAGAAGCACGGTGATGTTCCGTTCGTGCATTTTCTCATGAAACCGGTCGAGCACGCTCATGCACACGGCATCCGGATTCCGCACTCGCTTGAGCCGCAAGATAACCACCTGGACGTCGGCGCCGATTTCGTCGGTAATCGATTCCAGGTGTTGTTCCAATTCGGGTGCAGCGCCAAAGAACAGTTCGCCCTCTAAACTGTAAATTCGGATGCGCTTACAGGGTACATCCGAGTCGTGCCGTTCGCGAATCACTCGCTCGGGTGTCATAATTAGTTCCGTAACGTGCACCCGCGCCGCTTGGGGGACGTAGAGAACGAACGACATGAACACGCCGATCAGGACGCAGAACTCGACCGACACGGCGACCGCCGAAATTGCTGTAATCGCTACAATCCAGGCGTCGAATCGTGTGGTCCGCAGGTAGTAGATGAGCTCACGCCGATTTACCAACCGCCAAGCAGAGAGCATAAGGATACCGGCAAGCGCGGATTCGGGAATGTAATAGGCATAAGGAGCAAATAAAACAACAGTGAGAGCAACAGCCACTGCCGCTATTACGCCGGACCACTGAGTCCGGCAGCCTGCTTGTTGGTTAATTGTGGAACGGGTGAGCGATCCGGAGCCCGGAAAGCAGTGAAACACGCTGCCGGCGAGATTGGCAACTCCTTCGCTGAGGCACTGTTGGTTGATATCGAGCTTTTGGCGCGTTTGGGCGGCGATTGCTTTAGCCATGGAGATGGCCTCAAGCAGCCCGAGTAGCGCGATAGCAAGGCTGCTACTGGCGAGTGTATGAACGTGCGACCAATTGATCGGGGGCAACTCGAATGTCGGTAATTTTGCCGGGATTTTACCGACGATTTTGACTCCCTGCTGATCGAGCTTCCAATAACCTACGACGAACGTCGCGAAAATAAGCGCCACCAAGAGTTCGGGCAGCCTGATTCTCAACCGCAAGTTGATCCAGCGCAGCGCAAGAGCGATTGCGATCGTCCCTATGCCGATAAGAAGAGCTATGCGATTTGTTTGATCGACATGCGACAGATTCAACCACACTCGTTTAAGGAAGAAGCCTTCGCTACGGCCCACGGTCGGTAGGCCCAATAAATGTTTAATTTGATCGAGCACCAACAGAACCGCGGCGCCGAGCGTGAAGCCAACAATCACCGCATGAGACACATAGCGCGTCAGGTCGCCCAACCGCAGGAGCGAGATAGCTGTTTGAACGACGCCCACCATAAGTGCCAGCACAAAGACAGCGGATAACCGGTCTGGCCCGCTGATACCAACAAGGGCGCTGAGAATGGCAATCGATATTGCGTTTGTTGGCCCGTTGATGAGCTGCTTAGACGAATCCAAGAGAGCGCCGACGGCCGTCATAACGATCGCGGTGTAGAGGCCATATTGTGGCGGCACACCAGCAATCTGAGCATATGCCATTGCTTGTGGCACTGCCACAGCGGCAACGGTTAATCCAGCAAACGCGTCGGCGGCGAAATCGCCGCGGGAATAGTTCCGTAAAGAATCGAAGGCGGGCACGACGCGAAAAAACACTTCGCGTGGCGACGAGCGCGAGTTTGTTGCCGGAGCAGTCCGCGACGCAACTTCACTCATTGAATGGGCCTACATGAATTGCCGATATCCGATTAGCCGTAGGCCATAGGAACGCGTTGGCAGGCGTTAACCTTTCTCTTACTTGTGTGCCTTAACTCGCGCTAATTCTAAAAACTCACGCCGATTGCAGCAACACCAGTGCTGGCACGAACTTTGGTGACGGGCGCAAAGCCAATGAGCCACCAATAGCGCGACAACGCGAGAGGGTCGATTTGGGTGATACCGCACAAGGAGCGCATCGCTGTTGAATCGATCACTTAAAGGCAGGCAGACGTCAATCATCGATATCGATGGCAAAGCTACTTAATCCGGCGGCCTGATTAGAGCCGGTCTTGATTGCCGGCGGGTTTTGATGCTTTTTGGCCGCGTGTTCGGGCTTCGATGGATCGTAATTGGGATTACGAGTGGGCATCTGCGCGCCCACTTCCATCCGCCACTCGTGTAGTCGGCTGCGAAGCTCATTTACCTTTTCCGGCATTTGGCTCGCTAAGTTGTGCTTTTCGCCGATGTCGTTGCGGATGTTGTAAAGTTCGACGTGCATGTCTTCGAAAAACTCTATGAGTTTGTAATCACCTTTGCGAATAGCGCCGTAGGGAGTCGCGCCGCCCATTTGATAGTGCTGATAGTGGGGATAGTGCCAGAACAGCTCATCGCGCTTGAGCTTGCCCGATTGGCGCAGCAAGGGAACCAGGCTGACGCCATCGAGGCCCAATTGGCCGACTTTAGGCGTGCCGGTGACTTCCAGGATCGTCGGGACCAGGTCCATGCCGATAACCGGCGTGTCACACTCGCTGGCGGGCTTGGTGACGTGCGGCCAGTAAACGATCATCGGAACGCGGACGCCTCCTTCGTACGCGGATCCTTTGCCGAGACGCAGAGGTAGATTGGAGGTCGTCGGCACTCGGCCACCATTGTCCGATTCGAAAATAAGGAGCGTGTTGTCGGCAATATTGAGTCTCTTCAACTCATGTCGAATGCGGCCCATGGACTGATCCAAGCTATCGATCATCGCCGCATAAATTGGATTCGACTGCGCCTGGCCTGGTTTCAACTTGTGTTTATATTTTGCAATCAATTTCTTTTTTGCCTGCAGCGGCAGGTGGACTGCGAAATGTGGCAAGTACAAGAAGAAGGGTTTCCCCGCTTTAGCGTTCGAGTTGATGAAATGAATCGCCTCGGCTGTTAGGCGGTCGGTAACATACTCGCCTTTGGGGCCGTCGGTGAGCGTGGGGATGTGATAGGGCGAGAAGTAATGCTTGGTGTTGGGCGCGTCGGTGCCGGCAATATTGATGTCGAAGCCGTGCTTGTCGGGGTAATACGGTTCGGTGCCCAGGTGCCACTTGCCCATGCTGGCCGTAGCGTAGCCGGCATTGTGCATTGCGTTCGCGATGGTGAGTTCAGTCAGCGGAAGGTACTTGGTCCAATCGGGCACGATGAGCATCGGATTTTCCGGCATCAGCCCCGGGATCCAATCGGTGATATGCAGTCGGGCTGGATATTTGCCGGTCATCAGTGCCGCACGGCTTGGGGAGCACACGGTGCACGCGGAATAGTTCTGCGTGAACTTCATTCCATCTCGCGCTAGTTTGTCGATGTTCGGCGTTTCGTAGTAATGGCTGCCGAAACAGGTCAGATCGGTCCAACCAAAGTCGTCCGCCAGAAAAAGAATGACGTTGAGCTTCTTACCCGTGGGGGCCGGCTTTGCTTCGTCGGCGAAACCGCTCACGCAATAAGCGGCTGTAGCAAGGACCGCGGCGAAAACAACAATTATTCGACCGGCACGATGAGGCTTTTTCATCTACAAGAGCTCCGATGTCGTTCAAGGAAGAATGCTTCATGCCGCACCGTCCGCCACGGCTTCCGCTTGTCCTAAGGTGGTCGAAGCACCATCGGCTGTCAACCTATTTTCACGATACTGCATGCGGTTGTGTCGAGTCCATAAGCTGTGGCGTTATGGTAATGGAAAGTGCATGCCCACCATCCGTGTCGAAGGGCGACCTGCCGAAATCGGTTCAACACCGCCCGTGCGCCGGCGTTCGAGATTGTCCGATCCTGCAATCGCGAACCAAAAAAAGAAGGGCAACGCAAATCGCATTGATCTGCGTTACCCTTTTTGTCAAACCGCTTTGTTCACCTTACTGCAGGCGGTGCCGGCTGCGGCGCTGGCAAAGTAGTTGCCGGATTGCCGCTGCTCGGTTCTTGGAGCCGCACCATCTCCACGACCCGCATGTCGGTGGGACTGTATTGCACAAGTCCCGTGGCTTCGGGCTGCGTCAGGTTATAAATGCTGGACTCCATCATAATCCGCTGGTTGCGGTCGTTCATGTACGACCAGGCAGCTCGTTGGGTGCGCTTATCGACCATTCCTTCGATTCGGTA
>DASZZA010000154.1:0-14673 GCA_035545135.1 Lacipirellulaceae bacterium
CAATACCCAACCACGCCATTTTTGAATTGGGCGCTTCCGCTTCCCTGCCATACCAGTAACATCGAACATCACCCCCGCCGCACGCAAGCACTGCTCCTCGCCGTTTGCCCTCTCCTCATTGTGCCGTCCAGTCAAGGTCGCTCCAGCTCAACCGGTCGGAGGCGTTCCACCGCGCTCGTGACGTCTGTGACTTCGGACGCCAAATTGAGAGGGCGGAACGGCTCACAGCCGATTCGGACGACAGAATCGAATTAGCGAGGCAGGCCATTCGAAGACAACATCGAGCGTGCGCGACGCGCACTCAGGATAGCGTCTGACGAAACGGTACACCGCCTCGGCGGGGCTTTTTTCGTGTAGGTACGTCGCGGTGACCGCGCCAACTCCGGAAGCAAGTCATCCTCCTTCTTGGGGACTCGTCGACGGATCAGACTCGCCCGTGAGACGTGTGTCATACGGCATGAATGCCGGGACATGCACGCGCCGTTATGTCCCGTTTTTCAACGACATAAATTACCCTTCAACCGCGATACGGGCGGCGAAAGAGACGCAAGATGCTGATATCACGAATACTTCCCGATGGAGTATCGGGATCGGCCGGATACCTGCTCAATCCAGGAAACCAACCCTCTAAAATCGTCGCGATTTCCACAAAATCAAGCGTTTTTTCCGGGTTCTATGAATACCTACTCCAAGAAAACCAGAAACCAAGAACTACAATGCAGATACCCGCTAACAAACTTGCGGAACTTATCACCGCCAAAACCCCCGAGCGCCGCGAGCGTATCGTTCGACAGGTAAGACACGGCAGTACTGACCATCCGAATTTCTACCAGTGCTTCCATAAGCCCGCGCGCGAGTTTTTGATCGGCGGAGCGCGTGATGCAACCCACATACTCACGACCATCGACAAACTGAAGGCCCGGAGGAAGACGAAGTGGTTCGCAACAGACTCTCAGATCACGACGGAGGCACTGCGCTCGCTCGTGAAACTTGCGCCGACGCTCCACAAAGTGAGTGGTTCTTTTGTTCGCCCTGGGAGCCGCAACGCCGTGCTGCACTTGGAACACGGCGATATCTCGGTTCCTCCGAACCTTCTTATCCACGGCGAGCGCAATGGACGACCGCTCATCGGCGCCCTGCGCTTCTACCTTGCGAAAGAGTCGTCGTACCAGATCGGTGTTCGGGGCGCGGAATTGGTGGCAGTGATGGAGTACCTCTGGCTCCAGCAGATCGCCACTGGCGAGCGGGTACCCGATACGGACCTCAGTTTGGTGGTAGAATGCATGCAGGGACGTATCACCAGAGCTCCGGCGGATCCGACAGCACATATTACTGTGCTTCAGCACGGCTGTCGTGAGTTCGCGCGATTGTGGCACCTCCTGGACGACAAGGAAGCGGCTTAAGCAACTAATCTGAAGTGTTCCATGCGTGTTTCTACCTTTTTCAAACTTAACCGAACACAGCCGACGCTCGACTTCGTCGATGTCGATGTAACGAACGATCTAAAGGCGTTTATTGATCCATGGGCAATACGGCATGTCGAGTCGGAGTGGACGGATCAGTGCGTATCACTTATTCAGAACTACTTCTCAGCTCTCCTGCGATGCGCTCAGAAGAACGATGAAGCGGGGGCCGCCGCTATATTGCGCCCCTTGAAGGAGCCGAACGAAACGCATCTCGGACTATCGAAAGGTCGCTCGAAGGGCCGCGCATTGGGACCCTACTTGGTTAAGGAAGTTTGGGCGCGCCTACGCAGTAGCAAGGCGATTTCCAGCGGTCTTCTGGAAGACATCGAAGACACGATGCTCCTGATAGATAAAATCGGGCCAGATATCATCTCCGATATAACGTCAAACATACTACGAGGTCCACTCATCGCATACACGCAAGACATGTGCCAAGCGGTCGGAATCAAGTTGATTCCAGATGTTGATTCAGGGCCTATATGGAGCGCCGCGCGGCAACGGTGGGAAAATAGTCCGGTGAGCCTCCCTGTCGTCGGAGGGAAAAAGCTGATCTTGGTACCCAAAATCATTGTGCGACGGCGGCTCGAATACGACGTAGGTGAATATTACAACACCTACATTCTTGAGCATCTTCAAGCAGCAGAGTTGAACGCCGGTACTGAACTCGTGCGCTTACTGAAAAAGAAGGTCGATGGCAAGCCAGTCAAAAAGGTGTTCAAAAAAGATGTGAAGAAGAAGTACGGCGGTGGGAAAGGGATGATTCTCGATCAAACAATTAAACATCGAGATATTCTCGATGAGTATCGATCGGACAAAAAAGCGATGCGTTTCAATTCATTGACGCATGACGAAGTAGCTGCGTCGTTGAATCAAGCTCCCCCGGATTGGGATTCACTGTTGGCTGCCGTCCTCAAAGTTCCAGTCGGGAAAAAGGACGCCCCTGCGTACGAAACTGCGATTGAAGCCTTACTCACCGCATTACTTTATCCGTGGGTTATATACCCAAACGTTCAGCATGAAATTCAAGGTGGGCTTAAGCGCATTGATATAACTTACTCCAATACAGGAAAAGGAGCATTCTTCGGATGGTTAGCGGCCAACTATCCATCGGCCAAAATAATGGTCGAATGTAAAAACTATGGCGCCGACCTCGGGAATCCAGAGCTTGATCAGCTTTCTTCGAGATTCTCACCAAATCGAGGCCACGTCGGGATTATTGTTTGTCGCGCGTTTCAAAGCAAAGATCGTTTCCTCAAGCGATGCCGCGCTACCGCCGACGATGCACGGGGGTTCGTAATCACGTTGGACGATGGTGACCTGATAGACGTGGTGGCACAGGCCAAGGCTGGTCAAGCGAAGGGCGAGTTTCCTTTACTACGATCGAGGTTTGACGCGCTGATTATGTGAGGCTCTGTCGTTCGAAATGCCACACCGCCCGGGTAATGACCTCAACCTCGGCATTCTGCCGGGCCGGGATGCTTCGTTGCTTTTTCCCCGTACTGCCCGCGACAAACACCTATACGTGTGCGGCGGCACCGGGACCGGAAAATCCAAGTTCCTCGAATCGCTGATCCGCCAGGACATAAAGTCTTGGCGGCAGAGTAAGTGCGGGATGCTCGTCCTCGATCCCCACGGCTCGCTCTACGATTCCCTCATGGAGTGGCTTGCGTGGCACAAGATCGACCGGCCCATCATCCCCATCGACCTCCGGCAGGATGACTGGGTGGTCTCGTACAACCTGCTTCGCCAGCGCAAGGAATTGGACCCCGCCGTTCTCATCGACAACATCACCGACGCAATGGCGTACGTTTGGGGCGCGGGCGGCACGGATCAGACTCCCCTGTTCGCTCGATGGGTGGGCAACATCATCCGCACCCTGTACGAGCAGAAGCTCACCATCATCGAGTCCGAGTATCTGATCGACAGGATCGACAAGCAGATGCGGTACCTCCTCACACACGACCTGGACGACAAATCGACGCGGCAGGATTGGCGCTTCGCGAATACGCTCAATCCGCGCGATTTCGAGGCGCAGATCGGAAGCACGGTGAACCGGCTCCAACGGTTCATCCGCAATCAGACGATGCGGACGATGTTTGGGCTATCCGGACCGTCACTTGACCTGCGCCGGTCGCTTGATGAAGGCCACATCATCCTCGTTTCCCTTGCGACTGAGCGGGCGAAGGTCTCGAAGGAAAACGCGGAACTGTTCGCCACACTCCTCCTCTCCGACCTGTGGACGGCGGCGCAGGAACGCGGAAAACGAGAGGGCGTAAAGCCGTTCTACTGCTACCTCGACGAGTTTCAAAGATTTATAACGCCAACAATCGCTGATAACTTAGACGAGGCTAGGGGGTACGGTATACATATGACCATGGCGCATCAGTTCCCCAATCAGCTCCTCGACCGTGGCGAGAACGGCAGGCGCGTCTATAATTCGATCATGGAAAACGCGTCGTCCAAGGTCGTTTTCCGGCTCACCCACGAAGAGAATCTATCAGTCATGGCCAAATGGCTTTTCATGGGGGTCATGAATCCGGATGAGATAAAGCATGAACTGTATTCGACGAAGGTGATGGAGTACCGGGAAGAACTGAAAGAAGTGTGGGGGTACGGCAAAAGCTCGGGATCGAGCCACGGGAGCCAGGCTGGGAGATCGTCTGGCCACGGCAGCGGTGGAACGGAATCGTACTTCGGTGACGGGGTTGGTGCGGACGGCCCGCGCGGTTCGAGCTTTTCCGAATCTGACTTTTCCGCCGAATCGTCGAGCGAGTCGGAGTCGCACTCAGAGAGCACGTCCGAATCCGTCAGCTACGTGCCGACGCTAGTCCCCGTCCTCGGCAAGGAGCTTTCTCACGTCCAATTCCGTTCGCTTGAAGAACAGCTCTTCCGGTCCATGGCAGTCCTGTTTGATCAAAAAGAGCGGCATGGCGTCGCGCGGCTCGTCGGAATGAGCGCACCCGTTTCGATCAAAACGCCCACCGTCGAGAAGATGCCGGCGAAGGAAGAGCGGACGAAGCTTTTCCTGGCGTCGTGCTGCGCACGCTATTCGTTCGCCATGCGTGGAGCGAAGGCGCGGCGCCTCTTGGAGGCCCGGGCCGCTACGTTGAGTGAGTCCATCGTTAACCAGCTCGCGCCGGAGCCCAACACTTCGAAACGAAAGATTTAGAAAACAAAGACCCCCAACCGAGCGCTCGGTTGGGGGCAGAGGATCGCGGCTCAGACCAGAGCCATAGGCGAATGTGCCGAGAGGGAATTTTTGCACCCTGGAGCTGCGCCTGCGGGCGCAGGGCAGACGATTCAGACGACGCAATCTGCTGACGAGATTGGTACCGCTCAGTTGCGGATTTTCTTCGCAGGCCCATGTGACTAGACGTCGCAATTGGCGTAAACACGGCCGTTCACATTGGCTAAGAGGACAAAGTACGCTTTACGTACAGACGGAAAAGAACAGCTGAAAGGAAGTGATGCTTCTGGGTTATTTTTTTGCCGCGGGGACTATCCACTGCTTTCCTCTTCGGATCGCTGATTCTACTAGCGGCAGCGTAGTAGTTGAGCCTCGATTCTTAATTCCCGCTATGACAAGGCTCCGATCATTTTTGGGAATAGCTGGTACAAGTACCAGCTCGCGCCTGTTTTTAGCCCTAGGCCAATCCATAATCTATCCTTTCCGTGATCCAAGAGATCGCCTCCTGGCAAAGACCGGATGGCCTAGGCTGAAACAGTAGTTGAAAAAGAACCTATCTTACCTGAGAGCACACGCGTACGACCAAACGCGCACTTTTCAAGTCGAACGCGCAGATTTCTTTTTAGCCAGCCGCAATCGGCGAAGCCTATTCGCTATTGTTTTGCACAAAAGGCCAGGCGAGACGTGATCCTCGCCGACTTCTGGCGTGAGTGCTTCGATCGTACCATCATCCACAAACCAAGGAAACAGCAAGAATCGCCGTGGATCGTTAACTTTTCCAGTGTATAGCCCTATGGGATAGAGGCGCAACGCTCTAGCCAAATGGAGCGGTCCCGAATCCATGGATACTACGACATCGCTCGCAGAGACGATATTACGGACAACCTTGAGCGACTCACCGAAGAATACAATTACTCGCTTCGCTATATCGCTTGGCTGTGTCAATAACCCAGCGGCGGCCAATGCTGAATTAAACTCACGAAGGTTTTTGTCATCTCCCCCACCGATAAGCGCTACGATTATGTTTGGCTGTTTCAACAGGTACGCAATTACTTGACCGAGATGTTGCGAAGGATAGTGCCGCTCACCGTCATCCGTCGCGCCGATCGGGAAAATCGCAACGACACCTAGCTCTTTTAGTTTCGCGGGCCCAGAGAATGACGTCTTCCAAAATGCTTTTCGCACTCTCATCATGCTCCTCGTTCGGTCGAGCGCTCCAAAGCGTAGATCAATAAATCCAGGGATCGCTTCGTCCGGTGGCATGAATCCAATTCGCCGCAACGCGGACGCGTGTATGTCCATTATGTCCCGACGCACATTCAGCCGAACATGATGTCCGAGCTCCACCGCAGAGATAATGCTAATCTGTCCAGAGTCATTTTGTGGTTTTAGCGCAAAACTCCCGGGGACGAGGTCATACGGATCGATAATGAGATCGTGCGCCCAGGGATCAATTCGGCCCCTCGAAACCCGGATGTTATGGACTCGAAAAGTTGCATTCAGGTCCTTCGCCGCAATTGATTCAAGAAAGCGACAGTTGTTGGCATAAATTGTAACCGCGACACCCGGCAGTTGGGCTATCGCCGGGACATGTGTACTGAGGACGGACAGACTATCCCCTATGTGCTCGTCCAACACGATTCCGATGCTTCTTTTTTCAGATCTTGTGGACCGTATCAGAGCCTCAATGTCTGGCGGCTGGATGTCGCAATCGATCACTTCGAAATAGCGATTATATTCGTGGGCATTTGCTGTCATTGCCCGACTGTTCATTGTATAGTACGCATTCTCCCTTCGATCATACGCTACTACAAATGATCCGCCGTACACTCTTCGATCGTTCCGAGAGCTTTGTGTGACGATTGGGTTGATCGGCGTCTGACATTCGAAGAACAGTATATTGGCATACTGACCTCTCCTCCGCACCGTAAGTGCTCCCAACTGGTATGCGAGGAAAACACCCGATCGTTCATTCCACAATTCGCGCAAGCGCGCCTCGGCCTGTTTCAGCGTACATCGCTTGGGGGACAAATGTGTGTCGTCACACCACAAAGGCCAGAACCGTGCCTCATCGTTGCCCGGCATGCCCCATTTCTGAAGCAGCTTACCCAGCCGAGAAACGCTCCTCAGTATTTTCGCGGTGCAGATTGTGTATGCATATCGGTCGGCCCTATTCGCGTTAAAGTATTCAAGTGCCTCTCTCATTTCGGCTTCAGGCACGCCGTTCCAGTTAACGGCGCTCAGCGTGTTCCACATCAAATCTGCCGGGCGTTGCAGCGCGGCACCAATTATCCGGTTCTTGGCTTTTGGGAAGTCTGACATGTTAGGTCGGAGAACCAACGAATCGGGCCAATTCCCAAGTAGTCTAGCATTTCCCAGGACCAGGAACGCAACCGGATGATAACTGCGATAGCGGGTCAGGTCAGTCTCGAAAAGAAGTCTGCCCAATTTGAGCGGAGGACACGTCCGAGGCGAACCAATGTGGTCGATTTCGGATTCAACTCTCCTGCTTCGATTTTTTGCACGATTCGGGGGTGAAGGTCGATCATCTCAGCAAGTTTCTCCTGAGTCAGCCCGGCACGCTTTCGCTCAGCCTGGATGTTGGCACCCAATTGATTGAGAATGGCTTGATCACCTTTTCGTCGCGGCGGCGGCACGCCCCATAATGGCGTGTTCTTACGTTGACAGCCACGCCTCATACTGGCGTGCTACCGTTGCCGTGAAAATCCACGACTTCATCCCCGACAAACCCGTGTTCGTCCGCCGGATCGGCCCTGATCCGCACGCGAATGGCGCTCAGACCATTTCCCTCTTCAAGTGTCCGGACATTCTTGAGCTATCGGATGGCAACTTCGCTGTGATCGGGATCGACATGACCGCGCAGGCGATTCCGAACCTTCCGCCGACTGCATCGTGTGGCCCGGATGAGCGCGTTGTCTGGATTCCCCGGGCAACGCTTGTGCGCGCCAAACCCGACATACCTACCACGTAGGTCAGGCGGGTGCCATATTCGCTTCAATGAAAGCCACGAACTTCGGTTCGTGGCTTCGTTTTTGAACCTCCCAAGCCGCTCGGGCGGCGGGGTGGGCGAAGAATGATCGGATGTCCTCCGATACGCACTCAGGCTGCGCGAAGATACCGGCGATTCGGGCGTAGAAGGAAGCGCGGAGATGATTCACGAGGAAGTTCACAAAGTGAACTTCCTCGTCTGCGAGCGGATGAACCGTCAAGTCGCGATCCTTGTCGAGGAGGCGCGAAAGGCTAGGCCGTTCGTAGAAGTACATCCATAGCTCGCGGTGCTGCTTGGTGATCTCGATGATCGTTTCAGCCCTCCGCACCCGAGCGTCGATGTGGAGCGCCAGAGCCGTGAAGAACAGGGCCGCGATGGGACCAACGATCTCAAAGAGACCTCTCCAACGCTCGATGCCCCATGATTCCAATCCCATGTATATAGCATACCATCGTCCGCGCCGGGCGTCACACGACGGCAAGGCGGTATGGTTCGCGATTGCCACATCTCCCGTCTTCGATTCGGGTAAGGTATCCTTTGGACATGGCTGCCCTTTCGAAAGGAGACGAATCGATCGTGTTGCAGGATCGAGACCGTGAGGTTCTTCGTGACCTCCTGCATTGTCGCGTGATGACAATTGCCCACGTCGCCAGTCTCTTTTTCGATGGGCGACTCGATGCCGCGAAGAAGCGCGTCTGGAAACTAAAAGCTGCGGGGTTCATCGCCGAACGTCCGCGCCGCTCGTTCGAGCCATCGGTTCTCCGCCTCGACCGACGCGGGCTCGATGTTCTCAAATCCGAAGGCGAACTCGACTCATGCCCCGAGCTGGGCGTTGAAGCGTTGGTGAGAAGAGCGCAGGTGAGCGACCTCACGCTCAGACACGAGCTTCAGGTCATGGATTGCCGTGTCGCGTTCGAGGCGCGCGTCAAGCGCCTGCCCTCGTTCGCGGTCGCGGAATTCAGTACGTGGCCCCTGCGCAATCAATTCACGGTCCATGCTCGACAGGACGGCGGCGAGGTGATCGTGCGTCCGGACGGATTCATTCGGCTGCACGAAAAGGAGTCGGATGGCGGGCTATCCGAACACGCTTTCTACTTGGAGATCGACCGCAGCAGCGAGACCCAAGACGTGCTCGTGTCGAAGGCCCGCTGCTACCTTGCGCATTACCGCAGCGGCGGTTTCGCCGAGAAGAACGGCGGGGACCGATCCGCCTTCCGCGATTACCCCTTCCGTGTCTTGATGGCATTCAAGACCGCCGAACGCAGGAACAACACGGCGGAACGACTCGTTGTCGGGAACCCGCCAGTTTTGACACACGTCTGGCTAACGACCATCACCGAACTCATCGCCAATCCATTCGGACCGATATGGGTCCGCCCCGCCGACTATCGCGATGCCGTCGCGGGTACTTCGTTCGAGCCGTCGCTGCGGGATTCGTGGCCGCAGCGTCCACGCCAAGCGGCTCGCGAGCATCTGGTAGAGCAGAGAGTGAAAAAGCAGATGCTCGTCGAAACTGCGCCCGACAAAAATGGCGACCCTCGCGGATCGCCAAGCCTCACGGAGTCCGGGAAGCCCTGAGTTCTTCTTTCGTCAAATCGGTCGGCTGCTGGCCTTCCCCAAGACGCACCCAGCGGACAAATCGGTGCGGTGCGATCTGCACGAGGAAGGAATGCGCTAATCGCTCTCCGGCTTTGTCACCATCGGGCATGAACCAGATGTGGCCGCCGGGCTTCACCATGCGTACGATGATCTCCGCTTGTTCCATGGAGCAGTCGGAGCCCATGAGCGCCACCGACCACGGCATGCCGTGTTGGTTGAGCCACCAGACGGAGGGAAATCCCTCGACGACGATGAGCTCGTCGGTGGGATAGCGAATCCGATGGCCGTTGTACACGAAGAGGCTCTTGCGGAACTCATACACGATGCCTCCGCGCTCACGGCGCGACGGGAAGCGATATTTCGGGTTCTCGTCCGTGATCGTGGCGTCATCCACGACCCTTCCGCAGTACCCGAGGAGCTTCCCTTCCGAGTCCCGGAGCGGAATCGCCACACGGTCCTTGAGGAGCCCACGCGAACAGAAGCCGACGCCGAAGTGCTGTAGCGTCTCGCGTGTGAACTTCCGCCCGAGAAGATACGGATGCTCGGTATCGAGATCCTTTAGCTCGAAATCGAGCGGTTCGTTCACCCTGACCGGCACCGTCTTCCCTGCCGGTGGAACAGATGAAGTGGTCGGCTTCGTCCGGGTGCTCGCGCCCTGCGGAAAGAACTTCTGCTGAAGCTCGACCGCGACGCTCCGAAGCGCATCCCCGTCGCTCGGGTCCACGCCGGACATGAGCGCAGCGAACTCGAGCACGTTCCCCTTCGCTCCGCAGCCAAAGCAGTGGAAAATGCCTCGTTCGAGATTCGCCGAAAATGATGGCGAGTTTCCTTTCCCCTGATGTTTCGGGAGCGGGCAAAAACCCTGATGCTGGCCTCCCTTCGGTTTCACTTCGACACCGTAGTGACAAAGCACGTCTTCGAACTTGAGCCGCTTGCGCAGCTCCTTGAAATTCACCCATACGCGCACGATGAATCCTTGGTTGATGGTTTATATACAGATCGATGCTGCATTTAGTATATCTCATCCAACCGAAGCAGCAGTAGGATAGGTGACCATGCTATTGACTATAGCGCACAGCGTATGCTATAATATATACGTAATTCGATCTTCGAAAGCCGTAGGCAATGGCGCGCGCGGGCCGAATTGGAGGCTGGATGAACTCAACCACATGCCGTGGCTGGATTCATCAACCTCCAATTCCATGAACCAAAACTCCCTAACGCTCCTCGCTCGGTTGCGCCAACAACTGTTCCGACACAAAGTCGATTTCGTGATCTTCCACCGCATTTTCCCGCATCTTGAGCGGGAGGCGGTCCACGATTACGAATTCAACACCGATGCCGAACTGAGGGCGGCAACCGCATCACTCGACGTTCGAGCGCTTCTCGACTCGATTGATGCGCAGGTCACGCACATGCCGAAAGCCTACGGCGACGCATTCCGGTACATCATGCACCGAGACATTCAGCAACGTCTCACGATGTACGCGCGCCTCGCCCGGCGGCGGCTGCCGACAAGTCAGCGCATTCCCCGCCATGCGCCGGAATGCACCTGACTCGTCGCTATCGCCCCAATTGCCCGCCCCCACAAGGAGCGGGCAATTTCATGCCTCCTCCTCAAGGAATCTCTCGATGAGCATATTGGCCTTCTCCAGTCCCTCCGGATCATCTTTGAACCGTATCGCGATCTCCGCGCGCTTCTTGTTTGCCCATTCCCTAGCGGACAGGTGGGCGTCGAGCATTCGTTCAAGCTTCTCCCGCTTCTGATCGGATACGCTCTGCAGTTTCGGCGGCATTGCTCCCTTCTCAAGGGCAGCTATGTCCGAATCGATCTTCCGCATCTTGAGCGCATGCTCTTTTTCTAGCTGCTCTTCCTGACGTAGCGCTTGCCGTGGCAGCGGAGGCGCTTCCACGTTGCGGGTATAGCAATATGCGAAATTTGCATCGAGACGATCCTCGGAAAGGTAAATCAGCTCCCCGCAGTTCGAGTGATGGCACTTATACGCCTTCGGCGGCGCGCCGCAGTGCTTACACTTGTTCACAAATGGATATTCGTCTACGTCATCGTTCTTCGCGCCGCAGAACCCGCACACCCACGGCGTATTGGTGGTAATGTACCCGTGACAGTGCTCGCATCGAATCTTAAGTGGCTGCTTCGTTAGGATAGCGACATAGGCGTAGAGTGTGATGGCAATCGCGATCGGATCGGAAATCCAAGGTGACACGCCAATGAGCGTCAGAACGAATATGATTCCAGCACACCACGAGATGCAGCCGAGGAAATGCACAAACGTCCGGATGTAAAACCAGAACCGGCTGTGTATCGGATCAACCGCTGATGAAAATATCCCGCTCATTGTCTGTCCTGGGGAACGTCTACAATTGTGGTGGGACCCGGTGGGATTACATCCTGTTTTATATGCCTTAAGGACTCGCCTTCTGTCGGCGCAAAGCTTTTGATGGCCTGTTTGTACCAGTCAGGCGGCGGCTCTCGCGACCACTCTTTGTAGAATACAAAGTCCGCGGTATCGACATTCTGGCCGGGCGAAACTCTTACTCCGACTTGGGATACATTCTCCGGGTGCTCATACCGCATCGAGGTGGGATCATCGTCTTTCGTGTAGTGATGCACGAAATGCCCATTTACATAGAGATCATAAGCGACGAGAGGGATGGGGCCGATTCGAAGAGTTGTGCCGGGCTCCATGTTGAACACCGCAACTGCATTCACTGTAGCAGTAAACCGAGAGAATTCGTACCTATCAGGCGCACCAGGTATGTTAGTCATGGACGCGTGATGCTCGTACTCTACAGGAACGAATCTGATTGGCTCCGTTTCTGCTGAAACGTCTCTGTCCTGGTCGATGACAATATCTACGGGATGAAACTCAGCTTGGGGTGCTGCAACTGCGGTGCCCTGGACTTCAGGCGCACCCTGTCGAATAGCGACGGTTGTCGGTGAATTGATCGGTGGCGGGTTGCTAGTCAATCTTCTGAGCCCGAGATCGAGATCGGGGATTGATCCTAACAGCCAATTTGTCGCGACCGCCGTAACGACCAACAACCCAGCGAGAATCTGGACGTTTTGTTGCTGCCTCGGGTTCATACGTTATCGGTCACCGATCCATCGCGCTATTCTCTCCTCCACGTCCGCCCGTGGCCTCGTGTACCGCTCCCGTGACCGCTTGATGATCGTCTCACCCCGGCCATGTCGTCTTCCCTGCGGCGGAAACGTCCGGGCCAAGAATGGCTCGGCGTCACGTCCATCTGCGAGGAGCTTGGCGTACACTTCTCCATTGTTGAGGCTCGTGAAGGCGCTTGCGGGATAGGACTTACCGAACGCAAGTTCAAGCGATTGAGCATCTTCATGTCCAACCCTAAACACGATCATCGACCCAACATTGCCGACCACGGCATCCAATATGCCCGGTCGCAGCTGGCCGAGGTACTGATGCGACAGCGTGAGGCAGAGCCGATATTTGCGAGCTTCCGATAGAATGGCCGCGAACGAATCTGACACAAACGATCCAAATTCATCGACGAAAAGGTGGAAATCGCGTCGCTCGTGTTCCGGCGTGTCGGCCCGCGACATCGCAGCGAGCTGGAATTGGGCGACAAGAAACGAACCGATGAGGTTCGCTTTGTCCGCGCCCAGCTTCCCTTTCGCGAGGTTGGCGACAAAGATGCGCCCCCGGTCCATCATGAACCGACAATCGATCCGACTTTGCACCTGTCCTAGGATGTTCCGCACAGGCGGCGCCATGAGCATCGGGCCCACTTTGTTCAGGATCGGCGACACGATCTCCGCCCGTGTGCGTTTGTCATGCGATTCGAATTCGTGCCGCCAGAATGCCCCGACCATCGGATCTTTGATCTGCTGGACCACCCACGCGCGATATCGATCATCCGAGAGCATCCGTTGCAGACCGAGGAAGCTCACGTTCTCGCAATCGAGGAGTGCGGCGACGGCGGCGTAAAAGACGTACTCCATGCGCGGGCCGAAAAAGTCAGGGAAGATGCCCTTAAACGCGGCGACAACACCCGACGCCACAAGATGCCGCCTGTCAGCAGGCACGCTCGCGAAAAGATTGAATCCGGGCGGATGTTCTGAATCCGCCGGATCGAAGTACGTCACGTCCTCGACCCTGCGACGCGGGATGTGATCGAGGATGTCAGCCGCAAGGTCCCCGTGCGGATCGATGACGCCGACACCGCGCCCGGCCTCGATGTCTTGCACGATCATGTTGCGGAGCAGCGTCGTCTTCCCTGTTCCGCTCTTCCCGATCGCGTAGAGGTGCTGCCGCCGGTCGCGGCACGAAAGCAAGACCGGCGTGTCCTGGCCCCAGTCTTCCCGTGTGCCAATGATCACATGCCGGTCTCCTTCCATGCGGGCCTCTACTCCGCGGAGCAGAAGCCCCATAACACCGCCGGACCTTGTATCGGCGGGACTATTTTTGGCGACAAACGCGGTTAACGAATCGCCAAGGTAGTAGAGGCTCGGCTGGAAACGACTCAGGCGGGCGGGAGAGTACGATTATATCACGTCACCTGACTTCTGAGATTGTTCATGTGCGTGATTCTCGATGTCGCGCCCCAAATGCGGACTCCCAAATTTGCGCCTTACGGCCTCGGTTCGAGTCTCCCAGACAAGCAATTCTTCTTTGGCCCGGCGGTTAACCTCAGCCTCGATCTCGCGGATACGCTCTGCGAGTTGTCGGATGCCTGACAAAATTATATAACTATATACGGAAACAAGTATCGCAATACATGCGATTATTGCCCACTTATAGGATGCTCCGAATACGTTGACCAGAGCAGCAGTTGCTGCACCAAACGTGATGAGCTGGAACGAGCTGGCGTACCGTTGTATCGCTTCAGAGCGAAGCGTTGTATACTCCGCAAGAAGAATTGTAATCTTATCCTTTTCGGTGAGTGGTTCAACCGTAGACGGCATTTCAGTCAGTAAGTGGCTTAAAACTAGTCGACCGGGATCGGAGGTGAATGGAAGACAATCAAGCGGACATTCAATTCCCTGTCGCCTTTTTTGCGATCTCCTTAACTACAGCCGCTGTTCCATTCACCGCTCCCTTCCCAGTCGTCTTTCCAACTTGGTAACCAGCTTTTACAACTTCTACGGCTGCTTTACCCGCGAGTGATCCAACTGCTTTTAGTATTTCACCTGCGATACTCATGATGAACTTGGGTTTCGTCTGCCTCTATCGCAAACAACTACTTTTGAACGAATACATATAACTCGCACAAAAGTAAACAACAGTCCGCGTGTGAACCCGTCGATCCGGTGACGGATGGCCGGCGCGTGAGCGCCGGCTGAGGGAGGTTTTGGCGGAGCAGTGCGTGAGCACTGCGGAGCCAAAACCGACCGAAGTCGGGGATGCAAGCGCATCCCCGAA
>DASZZA010000155.1:0-5981 GCA_035545135.1 Lacipirellulaceae bacterium
TGGCCCTTCGGCACCCGACCCGGCGCGACGCTACAAACTCGCGAATTGGCAGGCAACGCGAATTCGTGAGGACAAAGCGGGCGATGACGGCGGCGTGTGGGTCGCCTTTTCGTCGGACGGGTACCAGTGGACCGGCTACGACAAGAATCCAGTTCTGCCGACGTGGCCCGAGGGATACGGCAACATCGTGCCGTATTCGGCTCAGGACATCGTCGACGTGTTTTACGATCCACTTCAGAAACATTACGCGGTTGCGTTGAAGACTCCGGCCGTGCCCGCCGATGGATTTGCGCAAGGCCCCCGAGCTGGAAAGAGCATTCGGCGGCTGGTCAGTATGTCGACGAGCAAGGATTTTGTGCATTGGGAAAAGCCGGGGCGAGTCCTCGTGCCGAACGACAAAGAAGAAGGGCTCGTCGAGTTCTACAGCATGGGCGGAATTCACTTGCGCGGCGGGCTATACGTCGGCCTCGTTCGTGTGCTGCGCGACGATTTGCCATGCGATCCGGGCGGCCCGAAAAACGGCATCGGCTACACGGCACTTGCCACCAGCCGCGATGGTCGTACCTGGCACCGTTACCGGGAGCCGTTTCTCAATCGAAATCTCGAACCTGGCACTTGGGACCACGCGATGACGTGGATCGGCTATGCGCTTCCCGTGAAGGATGAAGTTTTCTTCTATTACGGAGGTTATGCGCGTGGCCACAAGATCGAGCCGCAGTCGGAGCGTCAGATCGGACTCGCGCGGATGAAGCGAGATCGCTACGTCGCGCTTGCCCCTCATCACGATGAAGGAACGCTTTTGACGCGACCATTCCATTTACCGGGGGGACGGCTGACGATCAACGCCGATGCGAACCGCGGCGAAATTCAAGTGCGGCTGGTCGGATCCGACGCCAAAGTTATTCCATCTATCGGCGAGTTGGCGGCGAAACCGATTCGCGGCAACGTGCTGGCTGGGGAAGTGCAATGGCAAACGTCTCCGGGTGCGCTACGCGGTCAAGTCGTGCGACTGGAGATGCGTGCACGCAACGCATCGCTTTTTGGATTCGAATTCCAAGATGATCGGACGTAGTAGGCACGAATGTCTTCGAATCACACACGCACCCCGGCTCTTACCCAGTGGGTGAGCAAGTCTCTCGTCTTTGCAGCAACCAGCACTTATGTATTCGCTGGTTGCGGAAGTCTTCGGGGATTGTTTGCCGCATGATATCTCGGACGGAATAGTTGGCACTTACCGATTCATCTAGTTTGAATCGCCGGGAATTCGTGCTGAAGAACACCGTGCCGCCGGCCACGATGTGGACAGACAGTCGTCGCAGGAGGTCGGCATGGTCGCGTTGGATGTCCCAATCGTGCTGCATGCCTTTGGTGTTGGAAAAGGTTGGCGGATCGACGACGGCCAGATCCCATTGGTCTGGCTGGCCAAGGCCATCGACAAATGCGCGGATGTCGCTCCGCACAACCGTGTGGGCGGAGCCTGCGAAACCGTTGAGCGCGAGGTTCTCGCGGGCCCAATCGGTGTACGTGATCGATTTGTCGACTGTGGTCGTGCTGGTCGCGCCTCCCGCTGCCGCGTAGACGGTAAACGAACCGGTATAGCCGAACAAGTTGAGAAATCGCTTGCCGGCGGCCCGATCGCGAACCATTTGACGCGTTATGCGGTGGTCGAGAAACAAACCTGTGTCAACGTAGTCTGAAAGGTTCACAACGAATTTCAGGCCGCCTTCGTTTACGACGAAGCGCGCGCCGCGGTCGTCGACGCGCTGGTATTGTTCTGTGCCGCGTTGCCGATCGCGGTGCTTCAAAAAAACGCGTTCGCGTGCGACGTCTAATACGTCGGCCGCTGTGCGCACCATGAGGTCGAGCCAATCCGCGTGCTGGGCCGGCGTGCGGTCGTGGGGACGTTCAAACTCTGCGATATGCAGTGCATCCTCGTAACGATCGACGACAAGCGGCACGTCGGGCACGTCGCGCTCGTACAAGCGGAAGCAAGTGATTCCACGTTTAGTGGGCCAGCGGCGGAAGTGCCGCGCTCGGTTCCGTAATCGATTGGCGAACTCCTCGGCCTGGCGGGCTGCGTTTTCTTGCAAGCCGCCGAACACGGGGTGTACGCTCGTTGGCTTCGGCCTACTCCCTTTGGGAGAGGGCTCGGGTGAGGGGAGGGTGCCGACCTCCGATACAACCTCACCCTTCCCTCTCCGAAGGTGAGAGGATAAATCGCGGCGCGGCGGCTTCGGTCCCAGGAACTGGTAATACGTGCACTCAATCGGCCCGTTGAAGAGTTTGCGTCGCCGGGTCGCGCGCTGTCCGACCAACTCCTCAAAGTCAGGCCGGGCCGAGAGAATATAGTGCGACCACGTGGGCAGTCGCCGCAGTACGAGCGGAAACGACCGGTACAACTCCTCGATGGCTTTCGCTTCGCCCATTCGTTCGCCGTACGGTGGATTCGTAATGATGCAGCCATATTCGGCTTTGGCACGGAGTTCGCTGAACGGCCGCTGCTGCCAGTGAATGTCTGACTCGACGTCAGCGTGTTCCGCATGATACCGAGCCAGACCAAGCGCATCGGCATCGCCGTCGTAACCCAACAGGCGTTCGGAGAGCGGTGGCCGAGCTAAGTCTCGGGCTTCTTCACGGGCACGTTGCCAATAGCGCGCGTCGAGCGCGGGCCATGACTCGGACACGAATCCGCGATGCAGGCCCGGCGCCATGTTGCGGCCGATAAGTGCCGCCTCGATCAGAATCGTTCCCGTGCCGCAAAATGGATCGACCAGCACGCGGCCAGGTCTCCAAACGCTTAGCTGCACCATGGCGGCGGCCAGCGTCTCGCGTAGTTGGGCTTCGCCAACCAGGCGGCGGTAGCCGCGCTTGTGCAGACCAGTGCCGGTTGTATCGAGCGTGAGCGTCGCCTCGTCATTTCGAAGGTTGATCTCGATCGAGCACCGCGGTCCGGTCTCAGGTAATTCTTCGCGATGATATGTGGTGCGCAGCCGTTCGACAATTGCTCGCTTTACAATCCGCTGGCATGCTGGCACGCTCGAGAGCTGCGAACGGTGCGACCGCCCGCGTACGGGAAACTCGGCGTCGGCGGGCAACCACTGCTCCCAGGGCAATCCGGCGGTGCCGTCGAATAATTGGCCGAAATCGGTCGCTGGAAACGAGCCGAGGCGAATCAGCACGCGCTCGGCCGCGCGCAGCCAAATATTCGTTCGGCAAATGGCGGCCGCATCGCCGTGGAAGAGCAGCCGACCCGGCGTCGTCGTGCGCGCGTCGTAGCCGAGCGCGGCCAACTCGCGCTTGACCACGGCTTCGGTGCCGGCTGCTGCCGTCGCGATGAGCTCGATCGGCGGCAACGCGCCGCTTGGCTCTGTCTGCACAAGGAACCCCTTCCGTCAGAGCACCGGTGCCAACTCGCGGCCGTGTGGCGTGATCAGCACCTTGCCTACGGTCATGTTGTTGACGTATTGATGTAGTCCGTCGACTGCTTCATCGAATGTGAGCCGGCGTTGAACAGACGTGCCAATACGTCCGTCGACGATTAATCGTTGAACTCGACCCGCGGCACGAAGTATGCCGATCGGTCCGCGACGATCGAGCCAATTGCCCAGATAGAATCCGACGACCGACTTCTCGTGAAAGATAAGTTCGATGGGGTCGATATTTCCGCACGGCTCATACGACAGACCGCCGTACACATACGCAGTGGAACCGGGCGGCATCGCGTTGAGCACTGTTCCCGTCATCTCGCCCGCCACGGCCTCGAAAGCGGCGGTCGCGTTCAAGCGACGGCAAAGCGATTGTAACTCGTCGACAAACCGTTCACTCGTCGAATTCAACACATGCTTCGCACCCAAGGATTGGAGCAACTCCGCCTGCGCATCGCGGCGAACGACGTTGACCAATGGATAATTCATATCGGCTGCCATCGCAATCGTCATCCGACCTAATTGGCTTGCGCCGACAGTGTGAACAGCCGCCTTGTGGCCTGCGCGACGGGCCGTGTCTAGCAAGCCCATGGCCGTAAGGGGATTGATGATCAGGCTCGCGGCCTGCTCAAACGGCAACGTCGCTTTCAACGGAATGCACTTGTTGGCGTCAGCAACGAAGTATTCGGCCCACGTGCCGTCGCGGTCGGCCCGCAACGCGCAGGCGACGCGCTTGCCCTGGAGCCAACGAGCCATCCACCCGCCGCCGGTGGCGACCACCGTGCCGGCCCCTTCCCAACCGGGCACCGTAGGAAGCGTTTTGAGCGTGCCGTATCGGCCTTGCAGCAAAAGTAAGTCCGAAGGATTGCACGGCGCCGCCGCGACCTTCACGAGCACCTGGCCGCGGCGCAGCTTCGGCACCGACCGATCCAACACCTGCAGCCCGCTAATCGCATCGAAAACGTCTTCGCGGTACTCGCTGAGCACGATAGCGCGCATTTTTTCGGGAATCGTTTGGGGCATTGTTCAGCCAATTGTACAGAACCTTTTTCGCCCGAGTAAGCTTTTGCCCGCAGCAGAGAACGATCGATTGCCGTATCCTGCGCGGACAGGGAACACAGTGTCCACGGAGGAAGACAATGCGCGACGACGGTATCTAAGATGAAGGATGAAAGATAAAGGATATAGCCATTGGTTGTCCTTTCTGGTTCAATTCATCGTACTCGGTGATCTCTGTGTCCTCTGTGGCTCAAGCAACTTTCGACTAGATAAATGTCTATGCGTATTTCCAACCTCGTTATAACAGTCCTACTCCTAAGCGGCGCCGCTCACGCGGAACAGGCCACCGTGTGGATCGGGATGACGACGCCGACGGGTGGCGAGCGCGAAGGAATCTATCGGGCGACGCTCGATGAACAAACCGGCGCCCTCGATCGGCCGGTGCTGGCTGCTGCGGTTCGCAATCCGGAATTCCTGGCTTTGGATGCAAACGGGGCGCGGCTATATGCGGCGTGCCATTTGGAGAATGGCAGCGGCGGCGTCGCAGTTTTTAAAG
The DNA here is from genome assembly GCA_035545135.1 of Lacipirellulaceae bacterium. GTDB lineage: Bacteria > Planctomycetota > Planctomycetia > Pirellulales > Lacipirellulaceae > JABDGM01. The sequence goes on from DASZZA010000155.1 coordinate 4,981, forward strand.
TCGCCGGCGACAGGCGGTCGCTTCAGTTTTTGAACGCCGAGCCGACCGGCGGTGGCCAGGCGTGCCATTTGGCGACCGATCGCATCGGACGGTGCCTCTTCTCGGCCCAGTACGGCGGCGGATCGGTGTCGGCCTATCCAATCGCGTCGGACGGGCATATTCTGCCGCGCTCGACGCTGGTTCATCTCTCGGGCACCGGTCCGAACCACGTGCGGCAAGAAGGGCCGCATCCGCATTGGGTCGGCACCGATTCGGCCAATCGGTACCTCTTTGTTCCAAATCTGGGTTCCGACGAAGTGGTGATTTACGAATTGGATCACGCGCGTTGCAAGCTGAAGCCGCACGGCGCCGGGCATTGCCCGCCCGGCAGCGGACCACGCCATTTGGTGTTTCATCCGAACGGACGGTTCGCTTACGTCGTCAACGAAATGAAAGTTACGGTGACCGCATTTCGCTACGACGCAACGGCCGGTTCGCTAACGGCGATGCAGACGGTCGACTTGTTACCGGACAAGCGTCCGAGCGAGAAGAACACCGCGGCCGAGATTTGCATGCACCCGAGCGGGCGGTTCCTCTACGCCTCGATTCGCGGCGACGACTCGGTGACCGCGCTACGGATCGATCCAGACACGGGCCGGCTGTCGTTCGTCCAAAACGAAGCAGTCCGCGGCAGCCATCCGCGGAGTATCGGTCTCGATCCATTGGGCAAGTGGCTACTGGCGGCTGGTCGCGATTCGAACACGATTGCCGTCTTTCGCATTGATCCGGAAACGGGCGGCCTCGCGTACAGCGGGCACATCGTCAACTCGCCGGCGCCGATTTGCGTTGTGACGCAGGCGGTGAGGTAGGTACGAGATGGGGAGAGGGGGACAGTCCCATTTTTCCTCGCGGACTCGGAAAAATTGGGACAGTCCCCGGCCCGCGGTGTCGTTTTGCTTGGCCAGCGATCCCAGGGTAGGCCGCTCGCGCGGCCAAACCTGGGCTGAATGATGGAACCCCGT
>DASZZA010000156.1:0-6538 GCA_035545135.1 Lacipirellulaceae bacterium
TGGTCGCCATTTTTCGAAATACGGTTCCCCTCAACGCCCATCGGATCCTGGTCAACCGCAATCACGTCTTTGTTGAGAAGGATGGCTTTCGTCTCATCGGAAAGATTCCGAACGTCATTACCGGCGATCAAGGGCGCGGCGAGAATTGCCCACAGACTGAAGTGGGTTTTGTATTCGTCGTTCGTCATGCCGCCGTTACCGACTTCCATCATGTCGGGATCGTTCCAATGGCCGATGCCGGAAGCAGACATATATGGCTGTTGTTTGTCAAAACCGATCGAAGACATGCTGTTCCAGTTGTCTTGAATGTCGCCGGTGGTTCTCCAAAGATTTCCGCCCACGCTTGCGCCCCATTCTTGGACGTCGACCTGGCCATATTGGCAGAGACTGAAAACGATCGGGCGACCGGTGGCCCGCAACGCATCTCCCATGATCTGGTAAACGGCATGTTCGTCAGTTGGCTGGAACATAGCGGCGGCACTGCACCAATCGTATTTCACATAATCGATGCCCCACGCGGCCCACGTCTTCGCGTCCTGCTGCTCGTGATTGTAACTTCCCTCAAAACCAGCGCACGTCCATGGCCCCGGCGACGAATACAGTCCGAGCTTTAATCCTTTGCTGTGAACGTAATCGGCAAGCGCTTTCATGTCCGGGAATTTGCTATTCGGTTGAATGTTGCCTTCAGCATCACGCTTCCCTTCCCACGTGTCATCAATATTCACGTAGACGTAGCCTGCGTCGCGCATGCCATTCGACGCCATTGCATCCGCGACCCCGCGAATGGTGGCATCGTCAACTGCGCCCTTGAAGTGATTCCAACTATTCCAGCCCATTGGCGGAGTCCGAGCCATGCCGCCATCGGATACTTTGTGAAGCGCCGGCAACGACACTTTGGGCAAATTATCAAAAGGTCCTACAGGGGTTGCGTCGTTGGACACTTTCTTTGCAACGAGCGGACCTCCCCGGCCACGGAAACCTCGCCCCGCTGCGGGAGAATTGCCGCTTGCCGTCGCCCGCCCCGCGCCTCCACGTCCTCCGCCGGTGATGGTGACCGTAATCTGATCGCCTTCGAGCGTCGCCTGGTACTCGACCTGGCGCTGCTGGTCACCGGTGCCCATCGTCACTACCCAAGTGGCCTCATTGCCGTTCACGTTGCCGTCTGTGATATCGGTCATACGATAGCCATTGAGGATTTTGCCTGTGAGAGTGCTGCCTTGCTGCGCGAGGAAATATGTGGTCTCGCGCGAGATATTGTTTGCCGTCGTTTGCGAGACCCACTTACCAGTGAACGGCGCCGCGCTCTGATCAGCTTGCCGTGCCGAGGCGACCGCGACAAGAATCAATCCGAAGATCGCGGACGCGGCGAGAATTAATTGTATTTTAGGCTTCATCATTGTTTTCAAGTCTCATCCTCCCGGGATACTTAGAAAATCAATTTGAACCCGAGCTGAATTTCACGATTCGGAAACGCCGAACCGTTTTGCGATGTCGATTTAGTGATCGAGCCAAAACTACCGCTCGTGAGCGAATTGCTGAACTGCGTTCCAGCGAGCCACGGAGTATTGAAGGCATTGAAGGCTTCGGCCCTGAATTGGAATTTGAAACGCTCGGTGATCGCGAATGTTTTTGCCAGGGACATGTTCGCGGTGAGCGCGGCCTGAGTGTGGATCAGAGTCGTGCGCTGGTTTGCGAGCGATATTGGTGCATCGGATGGAAGCGTCAGGAAGTTGTAGTTCGGCAATGGAGCGCCGCTTCCTGGCTCGTACGTTGTAGTCGTGCAACCGTAAGGATTGCCATTTGCTGTGCTAGGCGTGCCGGGCTTAATTTCTCCGGTATTCGACATCACACCTACGCAAGGCCTTACGCCTTGAACCACATTGGGACCGCCCTTCCACGTAACGGGAAGAGCTACGGGCGACGAACCATCCATGCCTTTCGGGAAAAATTCTATACCGCTCGGCAAATTCCAAGGGCGGCCGGCTTGATAGAGTGCGTTGATATTGTATTCCCATCCGCCGATTGCCAGATCCACAAGCCGGTTAGCGCCCCCGAAAAACCTCTTACCCTTGCCAAATGGCAGTTGATAGACGCCGCTGATCGTAAGGACGTTCGGGATGTCCCACGGGACCACGCTACGTTCAAGTATTCCGCGCTGCACATCGATATAGGCCTCGCCGGCGTCGCTGTTTGCGTTGCCGCCGGAGCCCACAGACGAGTACCCGCCTTGCTCGATCGTGTTGGACCAAGTGTAGTTCACGCTCAAATTCAGATCGGCGCGTGCGCGAACGCTGTATGCAACAACCAAGCCGTTGTACCACAGCTTGCCCAGATTCAGACCACTTTCCGTGCCGTTGCCAAACTCAGGGAACGGCAGAGAGAGTTGAGCCACCGAAATGGTGGGCGTGTTCAACGCAGTGCCTGTGGGACCAAATTGCGGTAGTCCATAATAAGGATTTGTCACAGTAGCATTGCAAATTCCCGGTGGCCCATTGCTCGTATATTTGCCGCTATTGAGAGGCGCCAGTGAGCCTGGGTTAAGCTGCAGGACTTCGAACGCGTCGCATTGCTGGCGTAACCCAAGCGGCATGACATTGTAAGTGTTGTTGGTCTCAAGCTTGTATCCACGGTTTCCCACATACGTGACCTCAATCCGAGAGTGAGCCGGCAGAGCATACTGGATGCCCGCGGAAAACTCGCTCACCCACGGCACATGGAACCGGGGATTGAAGAAATTCAGCGAATTGCCTAGAAGAGTCTGTGATTGCAAGGCGTTCCCGGTCGGAAGCGGTATCCCGGCGCCACCAAAAATCGTAAAAGGATTACTAAGAAGATTCCCCGCGCATCCAGTCGGATCCGATGAAGAGCATGGCATCCCGAACGGGACCGCACCCGCCGTGTAATTCGGATCCTGCAAACCTGTTGTCGTACCGAAGCTCGTGTTTTGGTTGTAGCCAGGCGGAGGATTCTGATACCAATCGTTCGTCGGATCTACCATGTATCGCGCCCAACCGGCCCGGAACACCAGTTTCTGATTGACTTGGTACGCCAGCCCGAGACGTGGCTGAATTCCCGTCCAATCGGTGATGATATTGTTCTGGCCGGCATTGTTCACGTACAGCAGCCCGCCAGTGAGCGTGGGAAAGTTTGTGGGCAAACCAGCCGCTTGCATGGCTTTCACGTACGCAGACATTTGCGTCGATGTGAAACCGTTGAAAGCGTTCTGGACAGCCGTGTTGATTGGGTTCACTTGCCCGAATGCCCAACCATCTGTTAGCGCGTCATGGCGTTCCACGACCGGGGGGTGAATATCATATCTGAGGCCAAGATTGAGGCTTAGCTTAGGACTTACTCGCCAATCGTCCTGAAAATAGCCTGCGAAATACCGTGTTAGGTATGAGGGTTCTATAAGATTGTCCGATTCAAAGGAAGTGGGCAAACCCAATAGCAAACTAGCCAGTCCGTCGCCCTGCGAGGAGGCGCTTCCTCCGACAACGGGGCAGTTGCCAGTGGTGGGGAACACACATTGAGTCCAGTTATCGCCGAAGCTCAGGTCAAAATTGTTGCCCGTGTTTACGAAGTTCTCTTGAATCCAGCGCAAATCGGCGCCCACTTTAAACGAATGCGCGCCGTGAACCTTCATTACTTTAGCTGCGACCGCGAATGTATTGGTGTAATTGCCGCTATGGATGACGTGACCCAAATTCGAATAATTGGTCACATTATAGATTCCAAACCCCTGAGGCGAATCGATCTGTGAGACGACAGAGGAGTTAAACCCTGCTGCCGTTGGAGTGACGCTAGCATCGATCGCATTGTTTACAACCTCTACGTACTGCGATTCCGAAAGTCGCAAATCCGTGATCAGCGTGGGACTGACCGTTCGAGTCCAATCCGCTGCGGCAGCATAGTTGGCGCGTATCAAGGGAATCTGACCGGCATTGCCGATTCCCCCGACTCCATTGGCAGGCAGATTGTGCTGATGCCGGTCGTTCGTTCCGAACCGGAAGAAAACGTGATCCTTGGTTCCAAAATCCTGGTCCACTCTGGCGATGTAGTTGTGGAAGTGATCTTCGCCATTGCCGATAAATTTATTCGCTGCAGCGGAGAGGAAATAGTCGCTCGCTCCGTATCGTGTAGCGCCGGCGGCGGTGACACCGTTTCGATTTGCACGCGGCAGGAAGCCGGCAATCTGCAAACCGATGGGATTGACGACGTTTGAAGGGATACCCTGAATCGTTTGTGATGTCGTGTTGCAGGAAAACGTCCCTTCGGGAATTCCAGTCGGGGTACTTGGACACGTTCCACCATAAAAAGGATTCGCGATCAGCATCGGCGGGCGATTAACGCTCGTCTGACCGCTCGAGTTCGTGGTAATCGTCGCCGCAGGAGTATAGGCGTTGAGCGCAAACGGAAACGGGTTGTAAATTGTGGTTGGAGTGCCACCGTCAGTAGCCGGATTATCAAGGCCACTGAAATCGTAAACGCCGGTTTCTCCTGGAGCGAGTCCCAGTTCCTGCAAAGTTGGAGCGCTGGAAACCTCCGCCTGCGGATTCACTTGATGATATTTTTCGAGATTAATGAAGAAGAACGTTTTGCCATGAAGCAGCTTTTGCAGCTTTGGCAGCTTGACCGGCCCACCCAGTGAAAATCCATATTGATCCAATTGATCAACCGGCACGCCCGACGTGTTGCCAACTGCCTTGTCTGCGGGAGGAACCGCGTCCATTGATGTGCGGCGGAGAAACTCATAGACAGTTCCGTGGAATTGATCAGTGCCGCTCTTTGTGGTTAGGTTGACGATGCCGCCGGCCGTCTTGCCGTACTCAGCGTCATACGTGGTGGTCTGCACCTTAAACTGCGATACCGAATCGACCGGCGTTACCCACGCAAGATTGTCGCCTCCGGCCTGGGCGTTATTCGGTGCGCCATCGAGTAGAAATTCGTTTTTACTCGAAAGCCCGCCATTGATTGACCATTGGGCAATGGCGCCATTGTCAAAAGGTCTCTGAAACTGCTGTGAGCCCATGTAGTTCACGCTCGGCGAAAGCGTCGCAAGCATGTATGGATTTCGTCCATTCAGCGGTATCTCCGTGACTGCCGTCGTGTTTACGACAAAACCCAGCGTGGCCGTTTGTGTCTCGATCGGAGGCGTTTCGGCGCTCACCGTGACTGTCTGCTGAACCTCACCCACTTCCATCTGAATGTCGACACCGGTTCTGTCCCCGGTGTTCAGCACAATATTCGCGTGTACATAGTTTTTGAAGCCGTTTGCGTTGGCGCTCACGGTGTAAGTTCCCGGTTGGAGCAACGGAATAGTATAAATTCCGGCCGTATCGGTCACAGTGCTGGCCACCTGACTTGTGGCTTGGTTCGTCGCGTCTACTTTGGCACCGGCGATAATCGCTCCGGAAGCATCTGTAACGCGCCCTGTGATCGTTGCCCGGAATTCCTGGGAGCGAATGACTGACGAGAAAAGGACAAATAGGGCCGCTAAGCAAACCAGCTTGAGACGCATATTCCCTCCGGTAAAGACCCCACCTTACTCTGACGTAGGAATGTAATCGCTTACATACGTCGATGGCCGCGCATACTAGAACACCCCGCGGCAGTTGTCAAGAGGTAATCGTTTACATCGCCGCGTTGCAACGAAACTGCTGTCAGCTCAACGAACGCCGTCAGTTGCCAGGTCGAGATAATGCTGCTCACTCTGGGCGCGCAACTTCTTGGCTGCGGTCTCAGGCGTTAGGTCTCGCTGTGGGGTGCCGAGGAGTTCGAATCCAACCATGAACTTTTGCACGGCGGCCGAGCGAAGCAGCGGAGGGTAATAGTGCGCGTGCAAATGCGCCTCCTCATGAGGTTTTCGGTCCGTGGGCCGCTGATGGAAACCCATCGAGTAAGGAAAGGCTGTCTTGAACAAATTATCGTAGCGGCACACGATGCGTTGAAGAATTTCCGCAAGATGCGTCCGCTCAAGATCCGATAGCTGCACGAGATCCTGCACGTGGCGTTTGCTGAGCAGCAGTGTCTCGAACGGCCAAACGGCCCAATAAGGCACGAGGACGATGAATGAATCATTCTCGCAAACGATTCTGTCCCCTTGTTCTTTCTCTAGCCGGAGATAGTCACAGAGCAGGCATGCCTTTTTCTCAGCGTGGTATTGAACAAAAGACGCGATTTCCTTTGCCGGCTCAATCGGTAGACTCTCGGTGGCCCAGATTTGGCAGTGCGGGTGAGGATTGCTTGCTCCCATCAATGCGCCGCGGTTCTCGAATATCTGGACGTGGTTGATCCAGGGAATTGTACTGAGCGACGACGTTTCACTGGCCCAGGACTCGACGACTTGGCGGATGTTTTCGTGATCCATCCGCGCGATCGCGAGATCGTGACGCGGAGAAAAACAGAGCACGCGGCAGAGACCCTTTTCCGAGCGCGCGGCGATTAGGTCAGACTCGTCGATGGCGATTGTTTGGTTATCAGGAAGCAGTGCGGCATAGTCATTGTCGAAAACGAACGTTGACGTGTATTTCGGATTTCG
>DASZZA010000157.1:0-3041 GCA_035545135.1 Lacipirellulaceae bacterium
TTACGGCCCGAACGCACGCTGGAATCGCTCTACCTGGCGCCGCTCGCCGATCGTGTTGCGCGCAACGGCGGCCATGTTTATCCAAAAGCCTGCCGCTTTTATCTGCTCATCGATATTAAGTCCGACCCGCCAACGACGTACAGAATCCTGCAAACGTTGTTCTCGAAGTACAGCAAGATGCTAAGCGTTGTGCAAAAGGGGAAAGCCGAACAGCGCGGCGTCACTGTGATTCTCACGGGCGATCGACCGAAACACGAAGTCGAGAATTCCAATCCCCGCTACGCCGGATACGATGGTCGGCTTTCGGACCTCAACAGCCATGCTCCGGCGGACCTCATGCCGATGATCAGCGACAATTGGTCGGCGCACTTCCACTGGAAGGGCAACGGCCCCGTGCCGGCCGGCGAACGCGCCAAATTACGGGCCATTGTCCGCCAAGCGCATGCCGCCGGCCGCGTCGTTCGTTTTTGGGCCGCGCCCGAAAGCGAAACCGTGTGGCGCGAGCTGCGCTCGGACGGTATCGACCTGATCAACACCGACCAACTGTCGCGGCTCGCCAAATTCCTCCGCAGCTCGCAGTCCCGCTAAGAGTCTATCCCCTTACCCCCTCTCCCGCTGCGAGAGGATTGGAGCGAGGGTGATGACGGCGAACAAGGCACCCTCACCCTGCCCTCTCCCAAAGGGAGAGGGTTCTGGGATAGGCACCAAGACACGCAACCGGATGCGTCGTCAATGAGAATAAAGAACGAGCTGCGCCATCCCGGCGGCACAACGAATGTCAGCCGCTGATATCGATGCCGGTGCTGCCGTCGTTGTCGCCGTCGCTATCGGTTCCCGAACTTGTCGGCACCGGCGTCGGTTTCGGCGCGGTTTGCACAGGCGGCTTGGCACCGCTGGTTTGCGGCGCGGAATAAACTGGTGACGCGGCACTACTTACACCCGAAACTGCACACATAATCTCTTCCAATCGTTTAGCAAAAGTTCGATCGCAGTGCCCATCTGTACCTACGCCATAAATCGGCCGCCCAGTAGGGTTGCCGACAAACTATGTCCGTAGTTGTAATAGATTGTTGATTTGGTGCTGGCTTTTAACGGATATTCGGCTTATACGGGGCCTCTGACAGCTGGCCCAGCACGAGCGGCATCGTCCGATTGAGGGATCTGCTGAAGATTTCGCTTGCTCGAAACGGTATGTTGAGCGCCTCGGCGGGTGTCTGGTAGAAGCCAAACGCGATTTGGGATTGGACGCGCTGGTCGATCTCGGGCGGCAGTTGATTGGTCATTGGTGGGCCACCGCTACAATTCTATCGACCAGAACAGTATGGGTTGATCATGGCGCCGCTGGTTGCAAAGTCGCCCTGACCCCGGCCACTTCGATGCGCCAAAGAGTGGGACAGGCACAATTTGCTCCGAGGACTGCGTACGACCATCGCGGCGATAGTGCCCGGCCAGTGCCCTGCGGCATATCAATCCACCTCTTTCGCGTTGATCCAGCTCATCAGCTTGCGCAACTTGCGGCCGGTGACTTCGACGGGGTGGTTTTTGTCGCGTTGGCGCATGGTTTGGAAGTTTTTGCCGCCGCTTTTGGCTTCGTTGATCCATTCGTGGGCGAACGTGCCGTCCTGAACTTCTTTGAGGATCTTCTTCATCTCGCGTTTGGTTTGTTCGGTGATGATGCGCGGGCCGCGGGAGTAGTCGCCGTATTCGGCCGTGTTGGAGACGCTGTAGCGCATATAGGACAGGCCGCCTTGGTAGAACAGGTCGACGATCAGCTTCAGCTCGTGCATGCATTCGAAGAAGGCCATCTCGGGCTGGTAGCCGGCCTCGACCAAGGTTTCGAACGCCGCTTTCACGAGCGCGCTGACGCCGCCGCAGAGGACAACTTGTTCGCCGAATAAGTCGGTTTCGGTTTCCTCGGCGAACGTGGTTTTGATAACGCCGCCGCGCGTGCCGCCGATGCCTTTTGCGTAGGCGAGGCCGATCTTGAAGGTTTGGTCACTTGCGCCGTCGCTCGTGGCGATGAGGCAGGGGACGCCGCCGCCGGCGACGAACTCGCTGCGGACAAGGTGGCCGGGGCCTTTGGGGGCGACCAGTAGCGCGTCGACGCCCTTTGGCGGTGTGATGAAACCGAAGTGGATATTGAAGCCGTGCGAACACATGAGGATTGCGCCCGGCTTGAGGTTCGCTTTGATTTCATTTTCGTAAAGATCGCCTTGCAGTTCGTCGGGGACGAGGATGTTGATGACGTCGGCCTCGCGGGTCGCATCGGCGGCACTCACCGGCTTGAAGCCGTGGCTGATCGCGAGGTCGTAATTCTTGCCGCCGGGGCGCTGGCCGACGATAACGTTCACGCCGCTATCGCGCAAGTTTTGTGCCTGGGCGTGGCCTTGCGAGCCGTAGCCGATGATGGCGACGGTTTTGCCTTTGAGCGCGGAGAGATCGGCGTCGTTGTCGTAATAGATAGTGGCGGGCATGGTAAACTCGTGCGGATTTATGATTGAAGATTTTAGATTTAAGATTTGCTGCACCTCGACCTCAAATCTTAAATCTTAAATCTTAAATCAATCACTTCTGCTCAGCCTCGGTCGAGTACTTTCGCAGCCCGCCGCCTTCGTGGTTGCTGCGATCGATGGTGCGGACCATGGCGATTCGTCCGGTGCGCACCAGTTCGACGATGCCGAACGGGCGCATCAGGTCGATGAAGGCTTCGATCTTCTTTTCCTGGCCGGCGATTTCGACCATCACCTGGTTGTGGGCCACATCGACGATCCGGCCGCGGAAGATCTCGGCCAGCTCGCGGATTTCGGAGCGCTGGCCAGGCTTTACGTTGACTTTGATCAGCATCAGGTCGCGTTCCACATGGTCGCGCGAACTGACGTCGTCGACGTGGACGACCGTGACGATTTTCTCAAGCTGCTTGCGGACCTGCTCCAGCACGCTGTCGTCGCCCACGACGACGAACGTCATCCGCGATAGCCGGGGGTCTTCGGTTTCGCCGACGGCGAGGCTATCGATGTTGAAGCCGCGCGAGGCGAACATGC
>DASZZA010000158.1:0-3970 GCA_035545135.1 Lacipirellulaceae bacterium
GCGGCCGGCAAGCGGTGCGAAAGTTTCTAGCGGACGGTTATGACGAGGGCGTCCTGACGGAACTAGTGGTGCCGGAGTTTGTCCAATAACCACAGGGCACGGAGGACACCCAGATTACGAGAGTTATTCCAATTCTTATTCGCTCCTTCAAATAATCGAGCAGACAACGGGGACGAAAAGTCGACGCAAAATTTCAACGGGGCAGTCCGTCGGTCTACAATGATGAAGGGTTGACGAAACTTGTCGAAGACGCGGCGGCTGAGATGCTCGGCGCCGATAACGTATTGGCTCGGCCGCGGCCCAGCAAGGGCAGCGAGCACTTCGCTTACTATTTGGAACGTGTGCCGGGTACGATGTTTCGACTCGTCGCGGAGGGCGACACCAGTGCGTCACCTGAATTGCACACGCCGGAGTTGGATGTTGGATGAACGGTGCGTCGCCGTGGGAGCGAAGATACTTGCGCGAACGGTTGTCGAATGGTCGTCCGCAAATGGCCGATAGCCCGTGGTCCGTTGTCGATTGCATAAGGGTTGCTCAAAACAGGTCGACGGGCAGCAAACAGCGGACAAAAAACAATGGCAAAAATCGAGTTTAACAGCAACGATCGTCCGACCGTGGGAATTGAGCTGGAACTGGGGCTGCTCGATGCCGAAACGCTCGCACTTTCTAGCGCGTACGGTTTGCTAAGTGCGCGGCTGACGGCCGAAGGGCATCAGAACGACGAGTCGAACCATTTCAAGCCGGAGTTGATGCAGTGTGTGCTGGAAATCAATAGCGGTGTGTGCGAGACGATCGGCGACGCCGAGCGCGATCTGCGCAACAAAATTGCGATCGTCGAGTCGGCATGCGACGCGCTGGGACTGCGCCTGTGGTGGGGCGCGACGCATCCCTTTTCAAGCTGGGAAGAGCAAAGGATCACTCCCGACGATCGATACTTGCAGCTCGTCAATTTGTTGCAGGAGATGGCGCGGCGGTTGGTAACATTCGGATTACACGTGCACGTCGGTGTCGATTCGGGCGACAAAGCCGTAATGATTTGCGATCGCATCATGCGTCATCTGCCAACGCTGTTGGCGTTGAGCGTGAGCAGCCCCTTTTGGGAAGGTCGGCGGACGGGACTGCATTCGCATCGTTCGAAAGTCATGGAGGGGCTGCCGACGGCCGGGCTGCCCACGTTGATGCGGAACTGGAGTGAGTACGTTTGGTTGGTCAACCACATGATCGAAACGGGCTTCATCAACACGGTTCGCGAAATCTGGTGGGACGTGCGGCCACACCATAAATTTGGCACCGTAGAGGTTCGCGTGTGCGACATGCCCGCCACTTTGACCGATACGCTTGCGCTCGCGGCACTCGTACAGTGTTTGGTCAAAGCGCTATCGGACGAGATCGACAACGGCACCTACCAGCACGACAGCCATCCGATGATGGTTCAACAGAACAAGTGGCGAGCGGCCCGGTTCGGCAACCAGGCTCGGCTCGTGGATACGAACACATATCGCGCGGCTTCAGTGGTTGACACGGTCGAACACCTGGTCGAGCTGCTTCGTCGGCCAGCCGCGGAGCTCGATTGCGAAATTTATCTGAGGCATAGCGCAACAATGGCACGGAGCCCAAGCGCGGCGCAGCGACAACTTGACTTGATGTCTGCGACGGACGATGCACAGGAGGTAGTGCGGCAGCTTGTCGACGAGGCGCGGATTACCGAGCCGCAGGCGATGTAGCGTCGTGTCGCACGCCCCGGAGGTTCCGCCGTACACTTATATCGGCTGCCCAGCAGCATCTTGCGCAGTAGCGGTAACAGTGGGGACTGCCCGTGTTTCCTCGGACTACTCAATACTGGTCAGCAATCGGTTGCGTTTGTATTCTTATGACGTGGCTAGCGTCGGAATACCGCCGACCGTGGAGCGAAGCACCGCGCCGGCGGTGCGCACGTGTTACGATCTGTTGACCGTCGCGCCGGTTTGTGGTGTGACGGATCTTACCGACGGCAAGTATCCCGACGACCGCAACGACCGGACGGCTTATCTGGCGGCTCAAGAGCGGCAAGCCGAGTTTCTTCTGGATGAAGTGCACTGCGGCGCGGGCACGCGCCTGTTGGACATCGGCTGCGGATATGGTCGGATTTTGGAACACGCGGCACGGCGCGGTGCTAAGGCGGTCGGTATTACGATATCGCCGCCGCAAGTTAGGAGCGGCCGCGCGCGTGGACTCGATGTGCGTGAGCTGAATTATCGGAACATCTTTGCCGAGGGAAACAAAACGTGGGAGCATGCCTTCGATGCCATCATCGCCAACGGCTCGCTGGAGCATTTCGTGCAAGTGGACGACGCGGTCGCGGGAAGGGCGAGCGAAATCTACGAAGAGATGTTTGCCATTTGTCGGCGATTATTGGTCGATGGTGGGCGGTTCGCGACGACCGCAATTCATTTTCGCACCGCGGGCCAATTCGTGCCGCGTGAGATTGCACGCGGGCCTTTCGCATTGCCGCGAGGCAGCCCCGCACGTCAGTTTGCGATGCTGGCCAAGTGGTTCGGCGGCTGGTATCCGGAACCGGGACAACTGGAGCGGTGTGCGCGGCCGCACTTTGAACTAGTCCACGAAGAAGACGGCACCCACGAATATTATCTTACGAGCGAGTATTGGCTGGCCCGTTTCAAACAATCACTTGTGTTCGACCCGCGGGTGTGGTGGGCAGTAGCACAGCAATTGTGGCACCGGCCGCGAGCGGCCTCGGAGATGCTCCGATTGCAGCTTTGGGATCAATCTTGGGTCTGGCAATTTCGACCACCGGCGCCAATGCGGCTCTTAAGGCAGACCTGGGTTGCGACCTAGGATTGTCGGTCGCCGGCGGTCAGTTGTCCGTGGTCGATGGTCCGTTGCACCGAACGACGGACTAAGCACGACAACGCACAACGGACGAAGTCACAAAGTCACAATGTCGCCAACTCGACGTTTTTCATGCGGCCGTCGTAGTATTTGCGGTAATCAACTTTCCGTTCGATGTCTTCAATGACCGCGCGGGCGAAGTCGACGCCCGCGAAGTGACTGCTGCTGCCGAGCCCGCCAGGGCTGAAGACGTTCACTTCGATGAGTTTATCGGCGACGATATCGAGACCGACGAGGAACATGCCATTGCTGACGAGCTTCGGCCGCACGATTTGCACCAGACGTAGCATCTCATCGGTGACGTCCACCGGCTCGCTTTCGCCGCCGGAGTGCATGTTGCTCCGAGCGTCGCCCGATTTGCTCACGCGGCGAAAGGCGGCATATTTGCCATCGCGCATGAGTGGTCGGCCATTCATAACGAAGAGTCGTACGTCGCCCTCAGCGGCGGCCGGCAGATACTCCTGCGCGACGCAATATCCGTCGCGCAGCACCGCGTCAATCATCTGGTTGAGGTTGGCTCGCTCGTTAGGGCCGACCAGAAATACATTTTTCCCGCCGGAGCCTTGCAGTGGCTTGAGCACGACTCGACCGTGCTGCTCATCGATGAATCGCTTGATTTCTTCCGCGCTGCGGCTAATGCACGTTTTGGGTCGCACTTCTTCGGGAAATTGCTGGAAGTACGTTTTATTGATGGCGTGACTTAGGTTTTCAGGGTCGTTGAGGACCATCACGCCGTGGCTGGCTACGAGCTGACCAAAGAGAATGCCGGAGGCTTGAGCCCAAGGGCGCTCGACCGCGTCGGTGGAAGGATCGTTACGCAGCAAGAGCACGTCAATTTCGTCGAGATTGATTGTTTGTTGCGGGAAACCGTCGCATTGCAGATCGGCGAGAAACTTTTCGAGCGACTTGTAGGTTTTCCCGCGAGGCGCGCGGACATTTGCGTGCACGGATCCATCGGGCGCACATAGAAAGTCGCCCACCCCGAAAACAAACGCATGGTGCCCCATATTCGCGGCAGCCATTGCGAGCCGCGTGGTCGTATAACCCGCGACTTCTGTTTGAACGTCGTTGACGACGAACG
>DASZZA010000159.1:0-6342 GCA_035545135.1 Lacipirellulaceae bacterium
CGGCGGACACAGGACCTCAACATCGATCCTCAGCGCCAACATGGGCAACCTCACGCCCTACGCGTGGCTCAACGGTGTCTAGCCCAAACGAATCACCGCTCTCCGCTTGAGCCCTCAGCGTTCGGCAGCGCTGAACCGGCCTGCACGGACAGCGTCGTTGCGAGAAAGGCGCGCAAGGCGCTGAACTCATAAATATCGTTCCTGCGGATAAAGAGAGTCTCGACCTCTCCTTCGCGCGGCGGCAATTTGTGCAGTTGAAGATTGCCGCGGCCATTTGCGCGTTCCAGCACGCTCCGGGGCAGCATCGTGAAGCCGAGCCCCGCTTCAACACAGCCGACAATTGCGTCGAGCGTGCCGAATTCCAGTCGGTCGAACTGCGAGACACCCTGCGCTTCTAACCAGGACTCTAGTCGCTCTCGATACGCACAGCCGGGCGCCTTGATCAGGATCTTGCAGCCGGGTGTGACCACTCCTTCCAAGGACTGCACTGTGGAGGCCGTCGCAACGACCAGCTCCTCGTGGAAAGCGACATTCCCCTTGATGTCGGGGTGCCGGATCGGCGCACAGACAAAGGCCCCGTCCAACTCATGGTTGAGAACCTGTTCGATCAGCGTACTGTTGGTGCCGATCCTGAGGCTCAGCTTCACCTCCGGGTATTTGCGTCCGAAAGCGGCGACGACGGAAGGCAGTCTCAACGAGGCGGTTGTCTCGAGCGAGCCAATAGCGAGCGGACCACTGGGCGAGTCGGTGTCCGTCACTGCTCGTTTGGCCTCGGCTAATGTCGAGGCCACCTTGACCGCGTAGGGTAGCAACTGCTGTCCGGCATGAGTCAGCGTCGCGCCCCGGCTGTGGCGGCGAAACAATGCGACGCCGAGTTCTTCCTCAAGGAAGCGGATTCGCGCGGTCACGTTGGACTGGACCGTGTTTAGCTCCTGCGCCGCCTTATGCATTCCGCCCAGGCGCGCCACGGCCTCGAAGATGCGTAGATCAGCGGCGTCCATGCAAATCAGCTTCCATACTTTCGTCAGGTATCTTGTGCGGGCCAATCATCATGAGCGGACGCGCCAGGGCAAACAGAGGTTTGTGATCGGGGCGATCTCGGGATGTGATCGCAGGTGCCTTACATGCACATTCCAATTGTCGCTTGCCCTCGCGCCAGCTTGGTAATATAGTTGTAGCACACAACTAATCGGCTGTCACGATGTCCGCGAGTCCAAAAACCATAGAGCGCTTACGAGACGCCTCCCGTCAGCTCGTTCGTGAACTCGGCTTCATGAGGAGCTCTCTCGCTGGTACCGATCTGCCGCCATCGGCTGTTCATGCACTCATCGAGATCGACGGCCGGGAAGGAATTACCGCCAAGGAACTCGCCGAACGGCTGCGCCTCGAGAAATCGAGCGTGAGTCGCATGCTCCGCAAACTGATCGAGGCGGGCGAGGTCGCCGAGGAGCAGGGAGAGCAGGACGGAAGAACCAAATCGCTCGTGCTGACGTACAGCGGGCGAAAACTGGTAGGGAAAATCCACTCCTTTGCGCGAGCTCAGGTCAAGGACGCCTTGGAACGGCTGCAGCCTGAGGAGCATCGGATCGTTGTCGATGGAATCAGTCTCTACGCCCACGCATTAGGTGCGGAGGCGCCGGCCAAGCATGATGACGATGTTCGTATTGAACGCGGGTACAGAACCGGGCTTATCGCCCGGACCACAGAGATGCACGCGCGCTACTATGCGCGGGCGGCCGGCTTCGGCCAGTCGTTCGAGTCCGTGGTCGCCAGCGGCCTTGCCGAATTTTGCGGGCGACTGGACAACCCGCGCAACGCAATCTGGACGGCGATGCAGGACCAATCGCTCGTGGGCGCCGTTGCGATCGATGGCGAAGATCTAGGCCCTGGGGTCGCCCACGTACGCTGGTTCATTGTCGAAGACGGGCAGCGCGGCCGCGGCATCGGGAAGAAGCTGCTCTCCACGGCAATCGCCTTCTCGGAGGCCAGTGGCTTTTCAGAAATCGATCTTTGGACGTTCGCCGGTCTGGATGCCGCGCGTCATCTCTACGAGGCGCACGGCTTCGTCTGCGTCGAAGAGCGGCCGGGAACCCAGTGGGGCGCTCAGGTGAATGAGCAACGCTTTGTGAGGCGCGTGCAATGAATGCCCCCTCGCTCGTCGAACTTGCTGGAGCGCTTCCGGCGTACGCGCCAAGTGCGCGCCTTGCGGGGCGCATTTGCCTGGTGACGGGCGCGACGAGCGGTATTGGCCGAGCAGCCGCATTGCGCATGGCCAAGGAAAAAGCACAGGCAGTCGTCATCGCGGGACGGCGGCAGCCTCTGGGTGAAGCGCTGTCAAAGGAACTCCGTCAACTTGGCACTGAAAGCCTGTTCATCGCGACCGACGTCTCTCGGGATGCAGAGATTGAGAAGCTGGTTGAAAAGACGGTGACGCGTTTCGGACGCCTAGATGCGATCTTCAACAATGCCGGCTTCCAGGAGAAGCGCGCACTGCTAGCGGAGCAGACCGACGACGTTTACGCCCAGGTCTTCGACACCAATGTCCGCGGCATGTTCAATGCGATGCGTCATGAAATCACCGCGTTACAGCGTTCCGGAGGTGGAGCGATCGTCAACAACGCGAGCGTCAGCGGCCTTCGCAATCCAAATCCTGGCCTTTCGCTTTACGGCGCTTCGAAGGCGGCTGTCATTTCGCTAACGCGAGCGGCCGCCATGGAATACGCCGGCCGTGGTATCCGAATCAACGCTGTCGCTCCAGGGCGTGTGGTCACCGATATGATGCTCGGATCCGCCATCGCGGACATGCGCCAAGTCGCGAAGGGATTGCCTTTGCGCCGAATGGGTCACCCCGAAGAAGTCGCGTCCGCCGTTGTCTGGCTACTATCCGACGAGGCCTCCTATATCGTCGGTCATGTGCTCTGTACGGATGGTGGCTTCCTAGCGGGTTGATGGTTTGACGACGAGGAAGGACCAACACCTACTGGCTTCCGAGCGTGCTAGAGAGACAGCAATGCCAACTTGTCTTTACCGGACCGAGCGGCCGGTGACACATCACTGGTCCGATCTTTACTGGCTGTTGGGCTGCGACAAGTCTTGGGTTTCACGGGGCGCCGTCTCAAGATCATATCCGCAACGTGACCCCGCTCCAATCTCCGATGCATAGGAATTCCCAATCGAGAGCGTTGCCGAAGGACGTAACTTCCGCCTTGGTCGGCCGACACCTGCTCGCGACTCCAGAATGGAACATCAGCCTTCGTTCCGTGTGGCACTCGATCGTTGCGGCGGAGCAACTGAGTTTTCATCGGGCGGCCTCCGTGCTCGGAACCGATCAGTCGGTGGTCAGTCGTAAGATCCGTGCATTGGAGGACCAACTCGGTGTTTCCTTATTCGAACGCAACCGAGCTGGCGTCCGTCTGACACGAGCTGGAAAAGAGTTTATCAATCAGGCGAAGTCGGCATTGAGCGATCTCGACTACGCCGTCAAATCGGCCCGGTGCGCCGGCAATGGCTCGCGCGGACAGCTTCGCATCGGCTTCTTTTGTTCGCTGGCCGCGGGCTTCCTTCGTCAGTTGCTGGTTGAGTTTGCGCGTGCGCATAAGACGGTTACTATCGACGTGAGCCATGGTGCTCCGCGCGATCATATCCAGCAGATACGCGATCGGGCCATGGACATCGCGTTCTTCACTGGGCATCCAGAGCTGCCAGATTGCGACGTCGAACTCTTGTGGCATGAGCGCGTATTCTGTGTTGTGCCAGAAGGCCACCCCCTTGGATCGGTTGAAGCGGTTGATTGGTCAAGACTTCGTAACGAGACATTTATTGTCAGTCACGACGAGCCGGGGCCCGAGATTCACGAGTATCTTATTATGCGATTAGCGACTGTCGGCTTTCATCCGAAAATTAGGCGCCTAGCCGTCTGCAGGGAGAGCCTAATTCATCTGGTAGCTATGGGCTTCGGCCTGACCCTGACCAGCGAGTCAACTATAGCTACGCCATTTCGGGGTGTCATGTTCAAGCCGATATGCGGGCAGACGGACGTTCTGCCTTGCGTCGGGGTGTGGTCACCTGCGAACGACAATCCAGCCTTGCGGCGCTTCGTAAGCTTGGCGCGGGCCTTAAAGACGGCGCGGGCAGCAGCGCGGCCGGAATGACGCGACAAACTCGAGCAACGAGAGATGATGACTGTGGCGTGGCGACGGCTCGCGTGTTCGACCCAAGATCAGCCTTGCGATGGCCTCAGCAAACATTCTGATGCGCTGACAGTCATGTGTGTGGACCAGATCAATCGCACCTATCCGAGAAACGTGGCGATGGATGGCAGGGCGAGGCCCTGAGCGGCTGGCTCGTCGATAAGGGATGAGTTCTCTGCGGGAATTTGCATGAAAGTTGTGCTTAGTCTGGAAGACGGCGATGGACTCCGTTGTGTGGACATCCTCGAAATTGGTGATGGCATTTTCGCTTTCAAGGAATACCGGAAAGACGTCGAAGATCCTAGTCGATGGTTTTTAGTGAACGATTACTCGAAAATGACGGTTTCCACGCGCGACCAAGCTGTGACCGCAGCATCCAAGACAGTCCCTTGGTTGAAGATGGGACCCGACGGCTCGGCAAAGTCCTGATATTGCCTTCTGGTTTTGTGCTCGACCGCGTTGGTCTCGTGGCGCGTCTGTATACCGACTGGTGTGTTTTGCTTGGTGAATTTGCGGTTAGCGTTCGGCAGCCAGGCCGTGCAAGAATGGAAACGGTTCGCCCATGCGCAATCCGCCATCTACAGCAACGTTGCAACGAAAACTCTCTCTTTACACGCTGACGATGCTGGTCTTGGCGGCTACCATTCTCTCGCTGAGCCAGGGTATGCGACAGAGTTTGGGGCTCTTCCTGCCGCCCTTGAAGAGCGAACTCGCGATTTCAGCCTCGACCTTCGGTTTCGCTATGGCGATCCAGAATATCGTTTGGGGCATAGGCCAGCCGATCATCGGTATGTTCGGCGACCGCTACGGCGCGCGTCCGGTCCTGATTGTGAGTGCAGCTATTTATGCTGGCGGCTTACTCCTAATGGCCGCAACCGGGTCGCACGCCGGTCTGGATGGCGGCCTCGGGGTAATGGTGGGACTTGGCGTCGCCGGCACTAGCTACGGTGTGCTGATAGGCTCAGTCTCCCGCGCGGTCCCGCCAGCGCGACGTAACCAGATGGTCGGCCTTGTTGCCGCAGCCGGCTCGCTCGCAACCTTCGTCTTGGCGCCTTTGGGACAATACGTGATCGGTATCTTTGGTTGGCGGCCGGCCTTGGCGGTCTTTGCGGGATTCGCGATCCTCATGGGCATTCTGGCAACTATGATCAGACGCGAAGGCACCCTGATCGATCAGGCAAATGCTGAAGGCGAAGCGTTGTCGCTTGGCGGCGCCTTGCGCCAAGCCGCCGCGCACAGCGGGTTTGTTGCTATGACGGTCGCATTCTTCGCTTGCGGCTTTCAGCTGATGTTCATTACCACTCATCTCGCCCAATTCCTCGCACTGTGCAGCGTATCGGCGACTATCAGCGCCAGCGCTATCGGCATCATCGGCGTGAGCAATGCGGTCGGCTCTTACCTGTTCGGCTGGCTTGGTGCCCGTTACAGCCAAAAGCGGTTGCTCGCGTCTATTTATCTGCTGCGCACGGTGTCGATCGCGCTTTTCATTGCCACGCCGGTCACCCCGGCATCGACGCTGACATTTGCCGCCGTTATGGGCTTTCTCTGGCTTGGGGTCGTACCTCTGGTGAGTGGATTGCTGCGTACGTTGTTCGGTCTACGGTATTTCAACACACTTTTTGGCATCGCCTTTTTCAGCCATCAGGTGGGCGGCTTTCTCGGCTCGTGGCTTGGCGGCGTCACCTTTGATCTTACCGGTTCTTACTCACTCGCCTGGTACGGGCTGATGGTGGTCGGCCTGACCGCGACAGCGATCCAATGGATGATGGATGACCGCGCGAGACCTGGCGCAGGAGCCGCGACGCCGCTGCCGCAGCCGAGCCTGGTCTGACGCCGTTGCAGCCAATCTATTCCTGCGCCGTGCGAACACGAAAGGAGGACTGAATAGTGCAGCCTCCAGTCAAGATAAACCTGCCGCAGCGCAAATCGAGGACATCTCCGGCGCATTCTCCTGCTGGATGTGGTTCTTCCATGGCTCGCGGTCGTAGCGCTGGAAAGCTTTTCTCCGAGCCTGCAATCCTTGCATTTGCAATCGGTGGGCTCTTCCCTGCAGCTTCCATTCTCGCGAGCTGGATCAAATTTCGTCGCGCTGATTGGATCGGCGTTGTCATCCTCTCAACTCTGGTGGGCGGGCTGATAACAGCATTTTTTT
>DASZZA010000160.1:0-3254 GCA_035545135.1 Lacipirellulaceae bacterium
GCTAGCGGCACTCGCCGGTCGGCTGCCCGCCGTCGCCAATTGGGCATTCAGCAATCCGACCGTTCGCTGGTTGATGGAAAAGACGCTGGGCATCGCCCAGGGCCGCAAGCTGCCACGGTTGGCGCGCCGCAGTTTTTTGCAGCAATCGGCCATGCGCCGGCTGCACCATCCGCCGCGAACGTCTGGCGATAAGATTGTCTACTTCGTCGATACTTACGCCAATCACTTCGATACCCAGTTGGGCGAAGCACTCGTCGCCGTGATGCGGCACAACGACGTCGCTGTCTACGTCCGGCAGGACCAATTGCACGCCGGTATGACGATGATTGCCGCAGGCTCGCTCGAGCCGGCACGATTTGTGGCGGCAAAAAACGTCTCCGCGCTTGCTGAGTCAGTGCGACAAGGTTACACCATTATCGCCTCCGAACCGTCCGCCGTTCTCGCACTGACACACGAATACCCGGCGCTATTAGACAACGACGAGGACGCCCTCATCGTCGCTCAGCACACACAGGAGGCATGCCACTACCTTTGGCAATTGCACCTGCGCGGTCGGCTCAAACTCGATTTTCAACCCCAACGCATCTCGGTCGGTTATCACGTGCCGTGCCACTTGCGGGCATTAGGCATCGGAGCCCCGGCCGAGAACTTGTTGCGGCTCGTGCCTGGGCTGAAAGTGAACCGCATCGAAAGAGGTTGCAGCGGCATGGCCGGCCTGTGGGGCATCAAGCGGGAAAACTACCGCGCAAGCCTCCGCGCAGGTTTGGAATTGATCTCCACCGTTCGTGACGGCCCGTTCCAAATCGGCACGACCGAGTGCAGCACTTGCAAAATGCAAATGGAGCAGGGCTCGGCCAAACCGACCATCCATCCAATCAAATTGCTCGCGCTGGCCTACGGGTTGATGCCTGAGGTGATCGATTTGGTCCGTTCCAGCGGCCGGGCATTGGTCGTATCATGAAAGTTCGCGTGAAACTGTTTGCCGTCGCCAAGGACTTGGCCGGCGCCGACCAAATTACCGTCGATTTGCCAAACGACGCCACAGTGAGCGACGTCCGTGCCGCCATAGTCGCGGCACATCCGGCGCTCGAGCAAATCGTTCCATGCGCATTGTTTGCAGTCGGCGCCGAATACGCAACTCCGGACACCCGCCTGAACGAACGATCCGAAGTAGCCGTCATCCCGCCAGTAAGCGGCGGCTAGTGCCATGTCACAGCGCAGTTTTAGGATCAGGCGTCGGACGCTAGCACACGGCTGTTGCCGATTAAACCGTGGGCTAGCGCCCAGCGGCTGATTTGCCCAAGATACGAGATGCACATCCCACCCCTCTGACGAATGATCCAACTCACCAACGAACCGATCGACAGCGCCGACCTCCTCGACCGCGTGCGCCATCCCGAAGCTGGCGCAATCGTGCTCTTCCTCGGTACCACGCGCGAGCTAACCGCCGGCCGCCAAACGGTCGCCCTCGATTACGAGGCGTATCACGAAATGGCCGAGAAGCAACTTGCGGAATTGGAAGCCGAAGCCCGTAGCCGCTGGCCAGTGATAGAATGTATCATCGTGCATCGGCTCGGCCGCGTGCCGCCAACCGAGGCCAGCGTCGCGATCGCCGTCAGCACGCCGCATCGCGGCGATGCCTTCGCCGCTGGCCAATGGTTGATCGATTCGCTCAAACGCGACGTGCCAATTTGGAAACGCGAACAGTGGGCAGATGGCTCGACCGAATGGGTTCATCCCGGACTGCATAACCAATGACCAAGCAGCAATGACCAATGTTCGCGGCCGCCGGATTGGGTGATTGCTGCTTGGTCATTGAAATACCAGTACTATGATTTCAAACTCATCGCCTCTGATCGACACCCTCGGCCGCGTGCACACGAGCCTGCGGATCAGCGTCACCGATCGCTGCAACATCCGCTGCTTCTATTGCATGCCGAACGAGCTCGTCCGCTTTCGGCCGCGCGATGAAATTCTCACGTTCGAAGAGATCACGCGTTTCGTCCGCGTCGTGTCTCAAATGGGCGTGCGGCGGTTGCGGCTCACGGGCGGCGAACCGCTCGTACGCACCGACTTGCCGCGGCTCGTCGAAGAACTCGCCAGCCTCCCCGGAATCGAAGACCTCGCCCTCACCACCAACGGCATCCTCCTCCCCGATTTAGCGGCGGAGCTCCGCTCCGCGGGCCTGGTGCGCCTCAACATCAGCCTCGACACACTGCGCGAGGACGTGTTCCAAAAGATCACGCGTCGCGAAGGAGTCGACCGCGTACTGGCCGGCATCGCCGCCGCCCAGGACGCCGGCTTCACCGACATACGACTCAATGCGGTGGCGATTCACGGACTTACCGAAGATGAAATCATTCCGCTGGCTCGCTTTGCCCGCCAGCGCAATCTGGAACTGCGGTTCATCGAATACATGCCCCTGGACGCCGAACAAAACTGGCAATCCAGCGACGTTCTAGACGGCGACGCAGTACGCCGCATTCTCGAAGACGAGTTCGGTCCGCTGACGCCCGTCAACCGCCGCCATGCCAGTCAACCTGCCACCGATTTCGAATATTCCGACAGCCGCGGTCGAGTGGGATTAATTCAACCGGTTTCGCAACCATTCTGCCAAGCCTGCGACCGCCTGCGCCTAACCGCTGAAGGCCAGGTTCGCAATTGCCTGTTTTCGACCGCCGAATGGGACGCCCGCGCCATCCTCCGCAGGCGAGCCGGTTCGTCCCCCACCCCCGACGACGACGACGATTTGGCCGACCTCGTTCGCGATTGCGTCCGCGCCAAAGCGCCCGCCCACGGCATCGGCGCCGTCGATTTCGTCCGCCCCCAACGAGCCATGTACCAGATCGGCGGATAACCGCTAATGCACGCCAATTCTTCGCTAATCGAGTCCCATCCGCAAATCAGCGAGCGGCGGGGTTAACCCCGCCGATCTGAGACCAACAATTCCTTCGCCACGTCAAAAGATCATTCAACCTGCAAAAATGAAATCGTTCCATATAGCGCCCATTAGCGCTAATTTGCGGTTCCAAAAAATCGTATAATCAGTCCGATGCCAGACAACGATCGAACCTACCTCGACAACGCGGCCACATCGTGGCCCAAACCCGACGCAGTCTATGCCGCCGCCGATTACTACCTGCGCGAAATCGGCGCCCCTAACGGCCGTAGCGGCTACCACGAAGCGCTCGAATCAAACCGCATCGTCGAACGCGCCCGCCGCGGTGTCGCCGACCTGATCGGTGCTCGCGACC
>DASZZA010000161.1:0-5526 GCA_035545135.1 Lacipirellulaceae bacterium
TTCGGCGAAC
Source organism: Lacipirellulaceae bacterium (assembly GCA_035545135.1). GTDB lineage: Bacteria > Planctomycetota > Planctomycetia > Pirellulales > Lacipirellulaceae > JABDGM01. Next base: position 11 of record DASZZA010000161.1, read on the forward strand.
GCGGCAAGATCCTGCTCGACCTGGACGACAACCGCTACCTTGTGCCCGATGCCGAAGCCCTGTCGACGCGCGAGCAGGAATTGTTTTTGCGGTATGTGTATTGGTGGCGATTCCACATTGCAGTGGCGATCGTTGCAATGAACAGCAGCGCCGTACTGGTTGACTCGGGCACGCCGGCGGTCGTTGATTCAAGCGAACTTCCCGATCCGCTCCCGGCAATTTGGCCGAAATGGACTTGCCACACGTCGTAATCCGACACGTCCGTTCCAGGTGTCGAGTCGTTGGGAAGCGTCATGGCTGTGTTGTTGTATTTGCGCCACACAACGTAATCGGCGGCGTCCACCTTGCTGTCGCTGTTGTAGTCGCCAGGTAGGATTACAACGGGAATCGCAAAGATCGTGCCCAGGCCATCGCCGCTGGTGCCGCCGCGCTCGGTCAATCCGAACAGGGTCGAACCGCTCAGCGAAAGTGAGCCAAAGGGACGCTTGCCATCGGCGGCGCCTCCGGTGAACGAGTGCAGGAGGCTGAAGCCGCTGCCGTCTGTGTTCATCTGAAAGACGGTGCCAATACCGCTCGAACCGCCGCCGTAAGTCATTCCGTAGAGTTTTGAGCCGACGACGGTTACGTCGCCGGAAGGGTTGGTACCATCGCTCGCAGAAATGACGAAAGAATGCAACAGTCCGAACCCGCTGCCGTCCGTGTTGATCTTAAACACCGTGCCTTGATTGGCACCGCCCACGGTTGTCATGCCGTACAACGTTCCCTCGGCAAGCGCAAGGCTTCCTTGGGGCGAATTTCCATCCGTCGAACCACCTAGGAAGGAGTGCAGCAGACTGAAGTTGTTTCCATCGGTATCGATCTTAAAGATGGTGCCCAGGTTACTAGAACTGCCGCCGCGGAAGGTCATACCGTACAAGGTCGAGCCGGAAAGGGTCAACTGGCCGTAGGGATTGGCCCCGTCGGTTGAGCCACCATCGAAGTCGTGAAGGATGGTATAGCCGCTGCCATCGACGTTGATTTTGAAGATCGTGCCGAAGCTGGGACTGTCGCCGCCGCCGTAGGTCATCCCGTACATTGTCGTGCCGGAGATGATTACCGAGCCGTAAGGGTTTGCGCCGTCGGTGCCGCCGCCAGTAAACGAATGCAGCAGACCGAAGCCGCTGCCGTCCGTATCGATTTTGAAGAGCGTGCCGGTGCCGCTGCCGCCGCCCCCTGTTGTCATGCCGTACAACGTTGAGCCGCTGAGCGCAAGGGATCCGAATGGCTCTCGTCCATTTGGTGCCTGCATCGTGTAGGGCGCGAAGTTATGGAGGACTGTGTACTCTGTCCCGACGGTACTGACGCGGAAAACGACGCCGTAGTCGGAGGAGCCGCCGTTGCGAGTTAGGCCGTAGATCGTCGAACCGTTGACGAGCGGCGTCTCGTATTCGGGATAGTAGCCGTCTGTGGGGTACCCGGCAAACGAATGCAGCAAAGTCGTGGCGGCGCCCACATTCGGCGCGACCCAAGTCGCCAAACAAACGGCCGTTGCGACGGTCATCCAACATGGTGACCGCGTCGAGCACAACAGCGACGCATAAGAGCACATGTGTCGTTACCCCTCAGATTCTGCGAATTAGCATATACGCGCTGCTTGCTCCTACGCAAATAAATTTTTCGTGTCAAAAGAGACGGCGAGTACACCCCATTTTGTCACGACTGATGGTCGCGGCAGCATCGGCGGATTACGCCTACTCTTTGGCGACTTCCTTCGCCCACGTGTCGCGGAGGGTGGCCGTACGGTTGAAGACCGGTTGGCCCGGATTGGAGTTCACCGGGTCGGTGAAGAAGTAGCCGAGGCGTTCGAATTGGAAGTGCTCGCCCGGACCCGCTTTGGCCAGCGACGGCTCTAGTTTCGCGTTGCGGACGATTTCGAGCGAGTGCGGATTGATGTTATCGAGGAAAGTGCCTGTGCGCTTCCCCTCTCCCTTCGGGAGAGGGTTAGGGTGAGGGCCGCATGGCGAGGCACCCTCACCCCGGCCCTCTCCCGAAGGGAGAGGGGGAACATCGTCCGGATTCTCGGTCTTGAACAGGTGATCGTACAATCGCAATTCGGCGCTGGCTGCATGCGGCGCAGAAACCCAGTGGATCGTTCCCTTCACCTTGCGGCCATCTGGGGCGTTGCCGCCGCGCGTCGCCGGGTCGTAGGTGCAGCGCAGCTCAATGATGTTGCCCGCTTTGTCCTTCACCACTTCGTTGCACGTGATGAAGTACGCGTATCGCAACCGCACTTCGCGGCCCGGCGCGAGACGGAAGAATTTTTTCGGGGCGTCTTCCAAAAAATCGTCGGCCTCGATGTACAGCTCCCGTGAGAATGGAACCATGCGGGTGCCCATCTCGGGCTTCTGAGGGTGGTTCGCCGCTTCAAGTTGATCGACCTGGCCTTCGGGATAATTCGTGATTACGACCTTGAGCGGCCGCAGCACCGTCATCGCGCGCGGCGCCCGTTCGTTGAGGTCGTTTCGAATCGCGTCTTCGAGCCACGCCATTTCCACGGTGCTGTTGAACTTCGCGACGCCGATCCGCTCGCAGAACGCACGGATCGCCTCCGGCGTGTAGCCGCGGCGGCGCAGGCCGCGAATAGTGAGCATCCGCGGATCGTCCCAACCGGAAACGTGCTTTTCCTGCACAAGCTGCAGCAGTTTCCGCTTACTCATCACCGTGTACGTGAGGTTGAGCCGTGCAAACTCGATTTGCTGCGGGTGATGAATCCGCAGTGCCTCACAAAACCAATCGTAGAGCGGACGGTGATTTTCGAATTCCAGCGTGCAGATCGAATGGGTGATGCCCTCGATCGAATCGCTCTGCCCGTGCGTGTAGTCGTACGATGGATAGATGCACCATTTGTCGCCCGTGCGATGGTGTGACGCGTGCTTAATGCGATACATCACTGGGTCGCGCATGTTGAGATTCGGATGCCCCATATCGATCTTCGCACGCAACGTGCGCGAGCCGTCGGGAAACTCGCCTGCCTTCATCCGCGCGAACAGGTCGAGATTTTCCGCTACGCTCCGATCGCGATACGGACTATTGCGGCCCGGTTCGGTGAGCGTACCCCGATGCGCGCGAACCTCTTCCGCCGAAAGATCGCACACGTACGCTTTGCCCTCCTTGATAAGTTGAATCGCCCAATCGTACAGCTGCTGGAAATAATCAGAGGCATAAAACAGCCGGCCTTCCCAATCGGCGCCGAGCCAGCGGACGTCGTCGATGATCGAGTCGACGTACTCCTGCTCTTCCTTCGTCGGGTTCGTGTCGTCGAACCGCAGGTTGAACTTCCCGCCGTACTCCTCCGCAAGACCATAATTCAAGCAGATACTCTTGGCATGACCGATGTGCAAATACCCGTTCGGCTCCGGCGGAAACCGCGTGTGCACGCGCCCCCCGTTCTTCCCCGCCGCCCGATCGGCGTCGATGATCTGCTCGATGAAATTGCGCGACGTCGGTTTGTCGCCCTGAGATTCATCGCTCTTTGGAGGAGTCGAAATAGCCATCTTGTGTCCTTTATCAGCAACATGCGCCTGACCGAGTCCGGCGGCCATTGCTACGCCCGCACAAGCTGCCCAATGTAGCAAATTCCTCAGAATCGCAGTACGGCGAATAATGCGACCAGTATTGTACGCTGCGTCCCTACTAAGAATTGACAGCTTCGGGCTCACCCCACTCCGCCACGAAATCGTATTGGCACTTGGGACACCGAACCTTCTTACCCAGAAACGATCCTCGCGACTTGCTCGCGTGGCCGCAATTCGGACACGTGACGTGAAACCGCCACCGCCCGTCGTCACCAGCGTCAAGCTCGAGCTCCGGCGGCAGACCCGTGAACTCGATATCGTCCACCTCCAACAGCATGAGCTGTTCCGACGAGATCTCGGGCAGATCGGCAATGCGGTTGGCCATCCGCCGGATCGCCTGCTCGAACAAGTTGCGAACCGTGCGGCCGTTGCCGAAATGGCGGTCCCGCTGGCGATATAGTTCGGTAAGGCCGAGCATGAGCTTGGGCCGTGTGCCTGCGGCAAGTATGTAATGGTTCCTTTCGCAGAGCCACCCGAAGATACGTGCCAGTTCGAGTGGCGTGTAATCGCCAAATTCAAGTTCTCGGTTAAAACGAGACGACAGTCCCGGATTCGAATCGAGCAGCGTTTTCATCTCTTCCGGATAGCCGGCCAGAATGATCACCAGCCGATCGCGATCGTCCTCCGCGCGCTTCAATAACGCTTGCACGGCTTCATTGCCGTATGGGTCCTGGCCCTCCTCGGCCACCAAGCCGTACGCTTCGTCAACAAACAGTATGCCGTCGAGTGCTTCGTCGATTTTCGCATTTGATTTCGCACCTGTTTGTCCGGCATATCCGGCCACCAATCCAGAGCGATCGGTCTCCACCAGGTGCCCCTTCTTCAACACGCCCATTGCGGCGAAGATTTTGCCGATGATCCGTGCGACCGTCGTCTTGCCCGTGCCCGGATTACCGGTGAACACCATGTGCAGGCTGATGTCGGTGACGGTGAGCCCGGCCTCCCCGCGTCGCTGCTCCATTTTCAGGAAATTCGCCAGCGTGCGGACCTCGTGTTTGATCGGCGCGAGCCCAATGAGCCCGTCCAACTCCGCGAGCGCTCCCTGTAGGTCAGGCTGTGCCTGACTCGTTGCCGCCGGCCGACTGTCAGGCAAAGCCTGACCTACATTCTGCCGCGTCGCTTTATGCACCGTCCCCGCATCCTGTTGCATCGTTGCGATCGCCTGGCCGCCGACCGTCTGTTGCTCGTCGTGCATTTTCGTCTCGTCGATCGGCACCGCCCGCAAGTCTCGTTGCAATTCTTGTCGAATCAATTGAATGACGGCCGATTCCCGCTCATGAAGCACACCATCCGCTCGGGCCACGAGGTTCGCCAATCGCACGATAATCGTTTCCAATGCGCCGATTCGTTCGCGAAGCGGCGCGATATGATCGAACGGCCGGATCAGGCTGTACCATTGAAGTTTCGACGACTCGCGGGCCGCTTCCCTCGCGGCGGCGGATAGCTGGTCGCAAGTCAGCCGCTTGTTCCACAAGTGCTGAAACAGCTCGGTGCCCAACTGCCTTTCCGCCGGCGACCACTCGCGGTCGGCCTCGCAAATCGTGATGTATATTTTGAGCACGAGCGCGCGGTGCAAGTCGTCCATAAGCTGCACGAAATCACCCGCAGATTGCGTAATCAATTGCGGATACTGCTGCGCGCACAATTTGCCGCTCGAGACGTAAAGTTCGCGGCATTCGTCGAGAACCGATCGAAAGAGCGACAAAGAATTGGCATTTTCGCGGCCAGACATCGCAGTGATTATAACGTCTTCTGTTCCGAACGTCTCTCGCGAGCTTTGACTCGAATCTGGTTGCGGTCCCTTTTGCCGGACGGTCCCCGGCGACTTGCCGAGAATTGCAATCTCGCAAGTTTGCCTTCGCCAAGCGGGTCCTACTTCGAAACTAAACTAGTGCCGTGTCA
>DASZZA010000162.1:0-9686 GCA_035545135.1 Lacipirellulaceae bacterium
GTTTTTGCTGTCTGTGGGGGTATTGCCCTTGTTTTGTCGCAGAAGTCGTTGTCGCCCGGAATGAAACCATGCAGAGCTGCGGTCGAGCACGCGGCGGCGCTAACTGCGAGCGTCCGTTGGATCGTGCAACGCTTGTCACAACCCTAGTGCCTTCCCTGCCACCGCTCCACTTCTTTACGCCACCCCGGAAAATCTTCCCCCAACGGGCCAAGCCAGTCGAACATCACAGGCAGCACCTACTTCAGGACGGACGGTAGCGACCGGCATGAGTTCGCCTTATGCCCCTATCATTGGGATTGGCGATCTTGAACACAACGTCGTCAGCCTACATGATGGCCCGCCAAACGTTTGTTACTATTCCTCATCCTGCACCATGACTCCCGCGGGAAAGAGCAACCATGGGGACAACGATCGTTGGGGACCATGCGTGTCCTGCAAATGGTGGCAACTAGAGCCAGGCGCCAAAGCCGAGGGCGGCACGGCTGGATTGTGCATCGAAGAGAAGCTCCAGCCATTCCAATTGCGTGTGACGGGCGGCAGCGGTTGCAACCGCTACATGGAAGGCAAGCCGGCACGTGGCAAGGGTTCTAGCAATCAGCCACCCACCGCTAAGCCGTCGCGTTGACGCAATTTATAGCACTGGCACCGACGGGCCGCATCTTGCAAAGGGTCCCTGCCCCACGAGAACTCTCCTGCGATCATGGGCCATAGTCGCGCAACTCCATAAGAACGCATGGGCGTTTCGCGCGAGCCATCTCCATCGATTGGGAATTGGCCAACGGGGAACTAAGAGGGACGAAATGAGGCCAGCGAGCACCGGTTTCGATACGATTGCAACTATGTTATGTTATACGGCTGTTATACGCGGCGTTTCTCAATGAAAAAGGGATTCGCAATTTTCATTGCAAATCCCTCGTTTTGCTGGCTCAACCACAACTCAGCCAAAGCTGGGGAACTAGGATTTGAACCTAGACTAACAGAGTCAGAATCTGTCGTGCTGCCGTTACACTATTCCCCAAAATTTGACGGCAATTCTGCGCTTACAGTACGCCGCACCACGCGGCAGGTCAAGGCCGGACTCCTCGCGCCATAACACGCGTGTGCGGGTTCTAAAGGCAAGCCCAAACCGCCGGCTTGCCAACGGCCACATCGGCAATTCAGCGGCTCTGAAGCGCATCTCTCAATTATCCAAACGATTGACGTTCAATTGAAACAGCTTTTAAAATACCTACTTGCTGTTCCCCCCCTCATCCCGCATGGATTCGGTCGAGTGTCCAATCGATCGAGCGGTAACATCGCATGGCATTTCTCGAACTGGTCAAAGGTTCGTCGCCGGGCTCCCGATTCGAGCTCGAGGGCGACCGCGCAATTATTGGTCGTAGCGCCGACTGCGAAGTGCCGCTCGACGTACCTGCAGTGAGCCGCCGACACGCCGCAATCCTCCGCGACCGCGGCCGATATTACGTTGAAGACCTGCAAAGCCGCAACGGTACGTTTCTTAACGCCAGGCGTGTCACCGAGCGCGCGCCGCTCGACGAAGGCGACCAGCTCCTCATTTGCGACCAGGAGTTTCGCTTCCACTCCGGTCACGGAACCGGCATTCTCGATCCACTGCGCAATCTCGAAGAATCGAGCATCGCCGAGCTGGTCGACGACACGAAAGCCCCAGGCCGCGCCAGTGTGATGGCCACGCTCGACGTAAGCGGCGGCTCGGCCAGTTGGGGCATTTCGGCTAAGCCAGAAGTAAAGCTTGCGGCTCTGATCGAAATTTCAAACAACCTCGCACAAACGCTTTCCGTCGAAGACATTTTGCCAAAGATCCTCGACAGCCTCTTCAAAATCTTCACTCAGGCCGACCGCGGCTTTGTTGTGATGCGACCCCGGCCGGATGGCCCACTCGTGCCTGTCGCCGTAAAAACGCGACGCGCCGGCGACGAGCAGCGCATGCGCATCAGCCGCACGATCGTTGAAGAAGCCATGAAGTCGCGTAAAGCGATCCTTTCGGCCGATGCCACGAGCGATGAACGTTTTGGCATGGCCCAGAGCATCGCCGATTTTTCGATTCGCTCGATGATCTGCGCTCCGATGATGGGCAACGATGGCCAACCGCTGGGCGTGATTCAAATCGATACGCTCAACCAGCGATCGCGCTTCACCGACTCGGATTTGGAAGTGCTCGCCGGCGTGGCCAGCCAGGCAGCCGTCGCCATCGACAATGCCAAAATGCACGAGCAGGTAATGGCCCAACAGGCGCTCCATCGCGACTTGGAACTCGCCCGCCGAATGCAGCGAGCGCTCCTCCCCTCGAAGCCACCACAGGTGCCCGGCTACTTCTTCTTCGACTACTACCAGGCCGCCCGACAGGTCGGTGGCGATTATTACGATTACGTCCCGCTGCCCGGCGGCCGCCATGCCGTCGTCGTCGGCGACGTCGCCGGTAAAGGAGTTCCGGCCGCCCTGCTTATGGCCCGCCTTTCAGCCGACGTCCGCTTTTCACTGGCCAGCGAGGAAGACCCGGCCAAGGCCATCCAGCAAATCAATGAAGGTTTCGCGCACCAGGATTGGCAGGATCGCTTCGTCACAATGATCGCGGCAGTGCTCAATCCAAAAACCGGTAATTTAACCATGGTCAACGCCGGACACATGGCCCCGTTTTTGCGCCGTCGCGATGGCAGCGTGGCCGAGGTCGGCGAGGATGCCGCCGGCCTGCCGTTGGGAGTCGCTCCCGGTTATGAGTACGAACCGTATTCGTACCAACTCGAGCCAGGCGAGATTGTCACCATTTTCACCGACGGCTTCAGCGAAGCCATGAATGGCGAGCGCGAACTTTACGGCTTGGAACGGCTAAAACACCAACTCGGCTCGCCCTTGCAGAACGTCCGCCAGTTCGGCCAGCACATCCTCGACGACGTGCACGAGTTCGTCAACGGCCACGACCAAAGCGACGACATGTGCCTGGTCTGTTTCGGAAGAGAGGCGTAAGGCACTGGGCATTCGGCGTTAGTGTTTTAGGTGGGCAATCGTCCTACTTACGCCCAATTCCTAACTCCTAACGCCTTTTACGCCCAATTTACCTGCAGCATGTTCTCGATTCGCTGCACGCCATCGACCCGGCGAATCGCTTCCTGCGCCATCTGCTTTTGAAAGTATGAACTCACGCTGCCCTTGAGCACCACCCGACCGCCGTCGCCCTCTTCCACTCGTACCTGATTCACCGGTACATGCGGATTCGTGGTTAACGCATCATGGATGCGTTCGAATAGCGGGCGGTTGAGTGTGGCGGCATTCATGACAGCTGGCTTTGAATTTGAACGGTTGCGGGATGGTTGATGAAGCCCTTGAGCCACTAAAAAGTAGCACCTGAAATCTGCGCGCGTCGCAGAAACTCACAATTTTCTTCGGGCTTCCACATCCGCGGAGGAGCGTTCTTTTCGATATCGGCAACCGCGATCGGCGGCTGGAATTTCCGGGCCAGAACACTGACATAGTTCCGGCAATCTGCCAACCCCAATCCGCGAATCTGACATCTGGCAGCCGACAATTCGGCGCACTTATACCGCCTTTACGGCCTTTAATGCCGGTGGGGCAAACGTTCGTGTCTGCCATCGGCCGGAAATGATGCGCAACATGGCAGACAGGAATGTTCCGCCCAACAATACCTATCCCTGCAGCCACGTCGGCAACTGCCCGGCCGGTGGCAACCGCACCACCACGGCCGACGTTATCGCCGGATGCTTCCGAACCTCGGCTAGCGCTTCGGCGGACGGCTCGCCATCAAGATTCAGGATTCCAACCGCTTCGCCGCCCGGCACCGCGCGTCCCACCGCCATCTGTGCAATGTTCACGTTATGCCGGCCGAAAATTGTGCCCACCGCTCCGATAATGCCCGGTTCATCGCGGTGCCGGAACACCAGCACGAGGCCGTCCAAATACGCCTCAAGACGAAAATCGTCGAGCGCGACCAATCGCGGCATGTGCTGGCCAAAAATCGTGCCCGCCGCGCGATGTACGCCGTGATCCGACGTCACCTCGGCCGTCATCGACGAGCGGAAGGACCCCATTTCTGTCCGCGACTCCTCGGTCAACTTGATCCCACGCTGCTTCAACAACAGCTCCGCATTGACGAGGTTCACTTCCTGATCCAGCGCTCCTTGCAGCAGCCCGGCTGCGAATACAGCCGTAAGAACCTTCGTTTCTTTCTCTGCAATCTCACCGCGGTAAAGCAATCGGCATGCCCGAATGCCGCCTGGCTCCATGCCGGCGAGCAGCATTCCCAGTCGCTGCGCCACATCCAAGTAGCCACGCAACGACGCCAGCGTCTTGGAATCGAGCGACGCCACGTTCACCGCATGCCGAATGGCGCCCGTCGTCAAATACGCCACTAGCAATTCGACCGCTTCGATGGCAACTTGCGTCTGCGCCTCTTCGGTGCTCGCTCCCAAGTGTGGCGTGCAGACCACGCCAGGTAAACCAAACAGCGGGCTGTCGGTGCACGGCTCAGACGAATACACATCGAGCGCTACGCCCGCGATCTTGCCCGATTTTAATCCCTCGACCAGCGCCGCCTCATCGTAAATTCCGCCGCGCGCCGCATTGATCAGCCGTACGCCTTGTTTCAATCGTTGGATCTGAGCATGCCCCACGAGTCCTCTGGTTTCATCCGTCAGCGGCGTATGCACGGTAAGATAGTCCACCTGCGGCAAGAGCGCATCGACCGTTTCCACCGGTTCGATCCCCAGCTCTTGAGCTCGTTCGCGCGATAGAAATGGATCGAATCCGAGCACTCGCATTTCGAGCGCCCGCGCACGCTTCGCCACGGCGACGCCAATCCGCCCCAGGCCGACGATCCCCAGCGTCTTGCCGGCTACCTGCGTCCCCATGTACTTGTTGCGGTCCCACTTGCCGGCCGTCAAACTCTGGTACGCGGGGGCAATGTTTCGCGACATGGCGAGCATCAATGCGATCGTATGTTCCGCCGTGCTCAGCGTATTGCCGCCCGGCGTGTTCATCACAACGATGCCGTGCCGCGTCGCCGCGTCCTTGTCGATATTGTCGGTGCCGACGCCGGCCCGCACGATCGCCTTCAGGCGCCGATTCCCCTCCAGCGCGTCGGCCGTAATCTTCACGCCGCTCCGGCAGATCGCCCCCTCGAATTGTTGCAGCGCCTCGCGAAGCGCATCCCCTTTGAGCCCCGTGCGCACCTCATACTCGATGCCCGGCGCGCGGGCGAGCAATTCAAGACCCTCCGGAGCAAGCGTATCAAGAACAACAACGCGGGGCATATCGTTTAGCGTCGGCCGCCAGGCCGAATCTCTCAGTCAACAATTTCAATTCCGGAAGCTGGCATCAACACCGACGAACATACGCCACTTTGCAGCTACTTCGCGTTCGCGTCGCGAAACTCAAGCATATAATCCCGCAGCTTTTCCACCCCCGCTACCGGCATCGCATTGTAAATCGACGCCCGAATCCCACCCACGGAGCGATGACCTTTCAAGTCGGTCATACCCCGCTCCTTGGCGCCCGACACAAATTTTGCCGTTAGCTCGTCGCTCGGCAACCGGAACGGCACATTCATCATCGACCGGAAAGCGGACTGCGCATGCCCCCGGTAAAACCCATTGCTATGATCGATCACTTCATACAGCAACTTTGCCTTGGCCCGGTTTTGCGCCTCCATCTTCTCCAGCCCACCGATATCGGTGAGCAGCCACTTCGTCACTAGCATCAAGATGTAGATCGCAAACGTCGGCGCCGTGTTCCACAGCGACCGCGCTTCGGCATGAATCTGAAAATTGAGATAACCGGGCAGCATCTCGCTGCTGCGCTCCAACAAATCCTTTCGGATGACGACAATCGTCAGCCCCGCCGGTCCTGCGTTCTTTTGCGCGCAAGCGTAATAGATCCCGTACTTCTGAACGTCGACCGGCCGGCTCAAAAAATCGCTCGATGCGTCGCACACCAGCGGAACGCTGCCCACCTCCGGCTCCCCGGAAAACTGCACACCCTGAATCGTTTCGTTCGACGCGTAGTACAGATACGCGGCCTTATCGTCCAACTTTAATTCGCTTGTCGATGGAAGCCGGTCGTAGTTCGTTGCCTTGCCGTCCCAAACGATGTGCGTCTCGCCAAACTTCACCGCCTCCTGCGCCGCATACTTGCTCCACGAGCCGGTCACCAGATAATCGCACAGCCGCCGCCCGCCCCCCATGAGATTCATCGGAACCATCGAAAACATCAACCGCCCGCCGCCTTGCAACATCAGCACCGCGTAATTATCCGGAATCGCAAGCAGCTGCCGCAGGTTCGTTTCCGCCTGCTGGATGATGTTCTCGAATGTTGGAGTACGATGGCTGATCTCCAGGATCGAAGCACCCACGCCTGGCAATGCCATCAAATCCCGCTGCGCTTCCGCCAACACCGGTTCGGGCAACACCGCCGGACCGGCCGAAAAATTGTAAACCCGCTGTGTCATTGGTAATTCATCATCCCGCCGCGAGCGGCACGTTTTATCGTCAATTCCCGAACATTGTACCGCGACAGCCCCAGCCTGACGATGGCTGTTTCAACACCGCCCATAGCAGTAGGACAACTTCCACCCGTCGCGGTTCATCTCGAACCAGAGCTCCGCGCCGCGAGCGGCGTGGTTTATCCTCGCCGCGACAAGCCCGGCGGCTCGCCAGCATGCTTCAAATTCGCCGACCATTTCTAGTCGGAATCTCGTCCTGTACAATTCATTCCGAACCAAGCGATCCAGTTTTCTACGTCGACAACAACCCGAATCCAAGGACGCAAACCATGGCCACGCGGCTTGTCTCTGACCCCTTTCAGGCCCGCGACACATTTGATACCGGAAATGGCAAAGCCGGCATTTACCGCCTCTCGAAACTGCAGGACGCCGGCCTGGGCAACATCATCGCCCTGCCCCACTCCATCCGCGTGCTGCTCGAATCGCTGCTGCGGAATTGCGACGGCTACCTCGTCACCGAAAACGACGTCAAAGCACTCGCCGCCTGGCAAGCCGCTGCGCCCGCTCAGGTCGAAATCCCTTTCAAGCCGGCCCGCGTCGTCCTTCAAGATTTCACCGGCGTCCCTTGCGTCGTCGACCTCGCCGCCATGCGGGCCGCGATGCGACGTCTCGGCGGAGATCCGAAAAAAATTAATCCGCTCGTGCCCGTCGACCTCGTCATCGACCACTCCGTCCAAGTCGACTACTTCAACTCGGCCGACGCCCTTGAGCTCAACATCGACATGGAATTCACTCGCAACCGCGAGCGCTACGAGTTCCTCCGTTGGGGCCAGAAGGCGTTCAACAATTTCCGCGTCGTGCCGCCCGGCACCGGCATTGTCCACCAAGTAAACCTCGAATACCTGGCCAAGGTCGTCTTCCTCAAGAAAGAGCAGCGAGCCGGCTCGTCCCCGAGCCCGGCCCTTGTCGCGTATCCCGACTCTCTCGTCGGCACCGATAGCCACACCACCATGATCGACGGCCTCGGCGTCGTTGGCTGGGGCGTCGGCGGCATCGAAGCCGAAGGCGTGATGCTCGGCCAGCCAATCTACATGCTGCTCCCCGAAGTCGTCGGCATGGAGCTCACGGGCAAACTTGCGCCCGGTGCTACCGCGACCGACCTGGTGCTTACCACCACCGAATTGCTTCGCAAAGAAAAAGTCGTCGGCAAGTTCGTCGAGTTTTTCGGCCCCGGTGTTTCCACTATGCCGGTCGCCGACCGCGCCACGATCGGCAACATGTCGCCCGAGTACGGCGCCACGATGGGCTTCTTCCCCGTCGATGATCAAACGCTCCGCTACCTCCGCCAAACCGGCCGCACGAAGGACGAAGTCGAACTCGTCGAACGCTACACCAAAGAACAAGGTCTCTTCCGTACCGACAGCGCTCAGGTTCCCACGTTCACGAAAGTCGTGCGACTCGATCTTTCCACCGTCCAGCCAAGTCTCGCCGGCCCCAAACGGCCGCAAGACCGCATCCCGCTTTCGCACATGAAGCCGGCCTGGCGCGAGGCGCTGAGCGCCATCTACGGCAAACATGCGGCCAACGGTTCGCAGGAAGGCCGCTGGGAAGGCGAAGGCGGACACAAGATCGAGCCCAAAGCGGCGGCTCACCCCACGCCCGCCGCCAAGCCCGCCGACCCCGGATTCAGCGGCGTTTCCGTCAACTGGAACGACAAGCAGTTTCCCTTGAAGCATGGCGATGTCGTCATCGCCGCCATCACCAGCTGCACCAACACGAGCAACCCCAGCGTGATGGTCGCCGCCGGCCTGCTGGCCAAGAAAGCCGTGGAAAAAGGCCTCGCCGTTCCGCCCCATGTGAAAACAAGTCTCGCCCCCGGTTCGCGCGTCGTCACCGACTACTACAAAAAAGCCGGACTCGACAAATTCCTCGAACAAGTAGGCTTCTACACCGTCGGTTACGGCTGCACCACGTGCATCGGCAACAGCGGCCCACTGCCCGAACCCATCTCCGAGGCCGTGAAGAAAAACGACCTCGTCGTCGCGGGCGTGCTCTCCGGCAATCGCAACTTCGAAGGCCGAATCAACCCCGATGTAAAAGCCAACTACCTGGCCAGCCCGCCGCTTGTGGTCGCCTACGCGCTGGCAGGCACCGCCGATATCGACCTCGAAAAAGAACCGATCGGCAAAGGCAAAAACGGCTCGCCTGTGTACCTCCGCGACATTTGGCCAACTCAGCAAGAAGTGCAAAACGTCGTCGAACACTGCGTGCTCCCCGAAATGTTCGACGAAGAATACGGCGACATCTGGCACAAAAACGCCAAGTGGAACGCAATTGAAACCAGCGAAGGCGAGCTGTACGAATGGAACCCCGATAGCACGTACATCCAAGAGCCGCCGTTCTTGTTCGATCTCGCGCCGGAGCCCGGTCCGATTCAACCGATCCGGGCGGCGCGCTGCCTGGCCGCGCTCGGCGACTCCGTGACGACCGATCACATCAGCCCCGCCGGCTCGATCGCCAAGGATAGCCCCGCCGGCAAGTACCTCATTTCGCTCGGCGTCGAACCACACGACTTCAACAGCTACGGCTCCCGCCGCGGCAACGACCGCGTCATGACCCGCGGTACCTTCGCCAACATCCGCATCCGCAACCAGCTCGCGCCTGGCACCGAAGGCGGGGTGACACGCTATTTCCCCCCTCTCCCCCCGGGAGAGGGCCGGGGCGAGGGTGCCGCACCGATCATGTCCATCTACGACGCCGCCATGAAGTACAAAGCCGACGGCATTCCGCTCGTCGTCCTCGCCGGCGCTGAATACGGCAGCGGCTCGAGCCGCGACTGGGCCGCCAAGGGCCCGTTCCTGCAAGGCGTACGCGCCGCCATCGCCGCGAGCTTCGAACGCATCCATCGCAGCAACCTGGTGATGATGGGCGTCCTCCCGCTGGAATTCGCCCCGGGAGCCACGTGGCAATCTCTCGGCCTCACCGGCGAAGAAACCTTCGACTTCCCCACACTCGACGACAACCTGAAGCCGCGCCAGAAACTGAAAGTCATCGCCACGCCGCCCACCGGCGCCAAAAAAGAATTCGACGTCACCGTCCGCATCGACACGCCCGTCGAACTCGACTACTACCGCAACGGTGGCATTTTGCAAACGGTTCTGCGGAAACTGCTAAAGTCGTAGTCGTATCGTCACTCCAGCGGTTCCACCGCCCCTCC
>DASZZA010000163.1:0-4154 GCA_035545135.1 Lacipirellulaceae bacterium
AGTCTATGAAGGGACTTTTGACTACAATTGTGCGGATGGGACCTTCAATGTGAATGAAAAGGCACGGCCCCGATGACTCACCTGAAGCACAAGCGTCAAACACGAGGCGTGGGCGGCATTCGCGGTTATAATTGAGATAGCGGATGAGCCGGGTGATCGCCGGCTTGCGTTTCAGCGCACAGCCAGAAGTGGCTGTGCCACGTAAGCGGGAGGAAAGTCCGGACTCCAGGCTCTTCGGTGAAAGCCCAAGAGCCAAGGGCAACGCGCCTGATAACGTCAGGGGGCCGAGCTGCAAAGCGCGCAAGCGCCGAGCGGCCAACGGCTACGGAAAGTGCCACAGAGAATATACCGCCGGTGAGCTTCGATCTCGGCGACCGTCTTTTGGTAACACCACGAGACGGCCAGTTTCGGACGAAGCACATTTGGTAAGGGTGAAAAGGTGGGGTAAGAGCCCACCGCCCGGATGGCAACATCCGGGGCACGGAAAACCCCGCGTGGAGCAAAGCCAAATAGGAGGGGAGGGCCGGCCCGGCCCGTACACGTCGCGCTCGAAGGAGGGCGGCGTCGCGACCCTCGGGTAGGCTGCTTGAGTCCCGGAGCGATCCGGGACCTAGAGGAATGATCGCCGTTCGGCCGCGAGGCGAAAGCTTCACGGCCGTTCACAGAATCCGGCTTACAGGCTCATCCGCTACTAATTCTTTTTTGCTTTCTGCGGCAGAAACGTCAAAGCTCTTAAGGCAGAATCAAAACCCGCACACATCGCGAAAAACAAAAACGCGATGTATGCGGCACCCGTGGATTTTGTTTTCGTCCTTCGATCGATCCGGTGCGGCAACGCAATTTGGAGCGCCGGTTTGGGTAGTTCGTTCTCGGTTGGGCCACCTGCCGGTCAGGTGGTGGTATTTGCTCGGATCGGCGCGAACAACTCATGGAGCACACTTAGGGACGCGCCGCTACTGCATTACCGGAAAACGATAGATATTGACGCTGATTGGCGCGACCGTGACGACCTTCGGTGCGTTCGCAATCGGTATCTCCTTAATTTCGACCTGCGGCGCCTGACCGACGCGGTCACCGGCATTCAGGCTGTCGCCGGTTAACTGCCACAGCGTCGACGCTCCCTCGATCCGCGCGCCGTTGACGTTCAGATCGAATTTCTGGTCCGAATTGGTCGCGTTCACGACGGCAATGTTGAGGTATTTGTGATCGGGCGTGAGCGCCGCGAACACATCGAGCGGATATGTTGGGCTGCCGGAACTAGTCTTCGGCTCGTCAGCATAACGCTGGCTATCCGTCGCGGGCTGCGGCGAATCGCCTGAGACGGCGACCGGGATCGTCCCGACAAAGTCGTGGTACATCTTAAAGACTAGCCCGGTGGCATTCATCGTTGATGCCGTAGGGGTGATGTCCAGCGTCGAGGTACCCATGGTGTGCGCGGACATGGTGAGAAAATCGGTGTGCCGCATCATTTCATCGAAGAGCATGCCATAGGCTAGAGCCAGCTTAAGAGTCGGACCGGCGCCTCTGCCCCCACCGGAGTACGAGTATTCGTCGATCGACAAGAAGGTCTTTTTGTTAAGCATGGCCGGGAACCGCTGCTGGTATCCTTCCCATTCTTCGGCCTTGCGGCGGATGATATCGCCCGCATAGCGCGCAAACTCGAGCGTTGTCGGATTGTAGGTGACCCACGCACCATCGTCGGGCGCGTCCGGCGGCAACTTCTTGGCGAGCTGAACGTCGAAGTGTCTGCCGGCGGATTCGTACCAGTGTTCCGCGATGCCGTCGAAGGTCCCCCAGCAGTTCTTTAGAATGCCGCCGGTCCAGTCAATATCCGTTCCGAACATGGGCTCCAGGTTGTCGACATTCTTGGTGCGCATGTCCCCCTTTAAAGCCATGGGTTCGAGCATCTTCGCCGAGCCGATGATGGTGATCGACGGGTCCACCTTGCGCATGGCGGCAGCGAATTCATTGTGCTTGAGCACGTAATACTTCAGGTCCGTGTACCCAAGCTGGAAGGTGCCCCACGGCTCGTTGCCGATATTCCAGTATTTGACGTGGTAAGGCTCGGGATGGCCGTTCCGCGCACGCATCGCGCCCAGCCGCGTGGCGACGGAGCCGTTCATATACTCAACTTCCTCGGCCGCCGAGTGCGCATCGCCGAAACCCGCATTCACGGTGATGTAGGGATCCACGCCGATCAACTTGCACAGAGTCATGAATTCGTCCATGCCCACATCATTGGGCTGCATGGCGTTCCAGGCGTGGTCAAAGGTGGGCGGACGCTTATCGATGTCGCCGACACCGTTGTACCAGCTCCAGTCAGAGAGGAAATTTCCACCCGGCAGGCGCCACATGCCGGAGTGAAGCTGGCGGAGCAATGCGATTGTATCGGGCCGAAAGCCGTGCACGTTATCTGCCGGCATCAGCGAGACGGTCCCAACGTGAAAATTCCCGGTCCCCGTTCCCCTGATTTCGAGAGTGCCATCATTCGAATCGGCGCCTGCAGTAAAGCTAAGCGGGAACTTCTTGTATTCGGGGCTGAGCGCGCTGATCGAGATGGTCTGCCGGTCGTTTTCGCCATTACCCCAGATCAGCGCCACCTTCACCTTGCTGTCGGGGGTGCCGCGAAGATAAATCCGACCCGTGTATTTCTTTCCACGAATCAGTGCGAGGCCGGCCTGGCGGATTCCATGGGGTGCGGTGGAGTCGAGTTCGATTCGCGGGCTTTGGTCGCCGACAAAGGGTCGCTCTTTATCCATCCGTACGGCTTCGTCAGGGCCAATGGGGCGCCATCTTTGAAGCTGGTTGTTGGGATTGGGGCGGGTCTGGGGTCGAACTGGGGCTTGGGCTTCTTTGGACGATATCGGGAAATAGAATTTGCGGTCATTGAGCATTTCCGACCATAGGCTACGATAAATCAGCGGGCCAAGGTGCTCGATAAACATCCCGAATTCGTACTTCGAGACCGGCTCGGCAGTTTGTTGTGTGTCAATGGTTACCTTCAGCTCCTGCGGAGCGCTTGGCCCAGCTTGTTGTGCTGTGACCGCAATTGCGCACCCAAGGCAAAATGCCGGTACGACTAGCCGTGCAATCCAAACTCTCATCGAGCCTCCCGTACACAGAGGTGCAACCGTCTGCTAGCAATTTCAGTGCACTACGGCGCGTCTGTGCGTTCACTCTGTCTGTAGATGTCCTCGTCCGAGTAGATGCGAATATGGGTCTGCGGCCCGTGGACGATCACCTGGGCCGCGTGCACATCTGTGATTTTGGTTCGCTGGCACGGCGTGCTGTTGGTTTCGACAGCTTGCGCCAAAGCAGGGAGCGAGAAAGTTGAGAGTCCCAGTGCCGGCAAACGGCTCCCTTCAGCAGGGACCTCCTTGAGCATGGAGTCATAACCTCCGAAGTTTTTCCTCCGCTTGCCTTGGCCGCGGCGTTTAGAAGGCGCCGTTGCACCGCTCGGCGATAATTCCGAACGGGCTCGCGCAAACCTCGTACGTTAACGTACACGGCCTTCTATAATGGCCGCCGGATTTCTGTCAAGCAGTTTTTCAAATTCAATGCCATTCGGTGCTGCCGCGAGCGTTCTAGCAATTCTGCTCAAATCCTGCCCGATCCGGTAAGAAGGTGACACTGACGGAATTGACGCAGAGCGGGTGTTGATTTAATGCAGGGTTGCGGAAAGGACGGACGTTACAGGACAATCCGGATTACAGGCTCATCCGCTATTTCTACTTCAAACACTTCAAACATGCAGAGATAAATGCAGACGAATTCGGGGTGTTCAGGCAGGCACTTCGATTCGGAGCTTCGCGTATAGCTGCAAGAACTGCTCCCGCGAGTGCCATGTTCCGTCGTGCCAGAGATGTTTCGACGTTTGAGCCACTCCTAAGTACTCGTGCAAAGCCGGGTAGAGCATTCTTGTTATGCCTTGATTGTCGACGACGGCGACACTGCCTTCCTGTTCCATGAAGTCTTTTACGATTTGTGGCGTTATTTGACTCACGGCTGAACCTCGTCGCCAGAGTGATGGCGGAACAACGGGCCCGTGTTGATGTGAAATTATGGTCCGCGATGGCCTCTGATGGCCATAGTACGTAGGGCTGTCGATCTACCCCGGAAGTACTAAGGCCCGCACACCGAAATCGCGTGGGTGG
>DASZZA010000164.1:0-3633 GCA_035545135.1 Lacipirellulaceae bacterium
ATGTATAATCCAGCGTCGCCCGAGAACCTTCCGCCGAACGCGAATTGGGAGTGGGTCGAAGTACTTAATAACACGGGATCGGCAATCAACTTTGCTTCCACCCCGTATGTGATCGACGACATTTCGGGCGCAAATCTTACCCAGCCAAACATTTCCTCGGGATCGATCCCCAACGGGGGTGTCGCAGTTTTGTTCAATGACGATGCGATTTCGGTTGCAGATATGCAGGCCGCCTGGGGTAACTCGATCAATTTTATTCCGGTCGATGTTACTGATTTCTCGTTGAACAACACGCAGCCCAGTGCCACCAGCGGCGGCGGCGACACCTTTGGCATCTGGAGCAATATGGCGGACTACAACACGGATTCGGCGGGATCGACTCGAGCGTTTGTAAATGCCGCTGCCTCGATCGACTATGACATCTCTAGTACGAGCTTTCCGAACGCCTGGCCGGATGATGACGGAAAAGGCTCGATTTACCTCAAAGACTTAAGCTTAGATCCTACGGTGGGGAGCAACTGGGCTTTAGCGTCGCTTGGCGATGGGCTGTCGTATAGTCCGAACCAGCTAACCGGGACAATCACGCTGCATCCGGGCGGCGACGTCGGCAGCCCTGGCGACTTCACGCCATTCTCGCCCAGTTTAGACGGCGACTTTAATGGTGATAACAAAGTGGATGCGGCCGATTATGTGATCTGGCGGAAGGGTGGAAGTCCTAATCCAAACTCCGCTGGGGATTATAATCTCTGGCGGACCCATTTTGGCGAGACGGCGGCCGGCAGCGGATCCAGCTTGGCAAGCAACCAGGCGGTACCAGAGCCTGCGAGCCTGGTCTGAGTCTTGCTGAGTTTTGCCGGGCTTTTGTCAATACGCCCGCGTTGGTAAGCGGGCACATCGTAGGTGTTTCAGGAACTCTAACAAGAGCGATTCCAAATCACCCTCACCCCAGCCCTCTCCCAGCGGGAGAGGGAGAGTTTTGTTAGAGCGCTTTAACCTTGTTGGCCCATGGCTTCTGACGAAGCGATGGGCCAATTTCATAAGAAAATTGAATTGAAATAGGGACCGGAAATAGGCGCTGGACGATCGAGTACGCTATCATAACGGAAGCTTGTCGCCGTTCGCTGCGCGGGGCGATTCAACCAGGCCGCCGCCAATCACTGAAGGATGCCGTGATGCATCGGAGTCGAGGAATAACATCCGGCTATTGTCGTATCGCGTTCTTTACGGCGGCAGCCGGGTTGCCCTTAATCTTGGGATGCGGCGACGGGAAGATAGCGCGCTACCCAGTGCGGGGAAAAATATTGGTGGATGGTCGACCGGCGGAGGGCGCGATGGTGATTTTTTGCCCCGTGGGGGGGTCGCCCGAGTTTCAGCATGAACGCCCTTTTGGAGTCGCAGATGCCGAGGGTAAGTTCGAGCTGCGTACGTTTCAACCGGGGGACGGAGCACCGGCGGGCGAATACAAAGTAATGGCCCGGTGGCTCGCGCCCAAGTCGCGAGCGGCTGTGCAATCGGCCGATCAAGATCGGGGTGCGGGTGGAAGTCCCGATATATTGGGCGGCCGGTATTTTAATCCGAATACGACTCCGCTTACGGCGAAAGTGGAGAAGCAGTCGAACGAGTTGGCGCCGTTTGAACTGAAATCGCGGGGAACCTGAGGCCGGCGGGGGCACACGACTGGGGATCTTGGCTAGATTCGACAGTCACTTATCCTGAGTAGAGGAGCATGGCGATGCGTTTCGATTCGTCGCGGCGTGGTTTCACGCTGGTGGAATTGTTGGTCGTGATTGCAATCATTGGCATTCTCGTGGCGCTATTGCTTCCAGCGATCCAGGCCGCGCGCGAAGCCGCGCGGCGCGTGCAGTGCATCAATCACATGAAGCAAATTGGTCTGGCGATTCTCAATTACGAGTCGGCCCGGAAGCAGTTCCCGCTGGCGTATACGCCGAACTATACCGGGGTTCCGAAAAAGGGAACATGCGCATCTCCGCAGAGCGGCGTTGCGGCTATCTCTAACGATTTGGCGCAGCACTACATTCTTTCGTTCATTTTGCCCTACATGGAACGCCAGTCGCTCTACGATCAGATTGATTTCACAAAGAACTGGTCCTACGGAAACCCGAACAGCCCGGTAAACAATTTGAAGACGGTTTCGGTCGAGATCCCGGAATACCAGTGCCCCTCGGCGACAAACCGACCGGGAAAATTTGCGGCCGACTACATCACACTGGTCGATATCATCGAATTCGCGGGAGGCAACTTTACCGCCGGGTATTGTGACTTGGAAACGAGCAACGTAGTTCAACAAAGGCGCCAGCTCAACAAGCTTGAGGGCATGTTGCAGGACTATCCTATTTCGATACGCAGGGTCACGGACGGGCTTTCGAAGACATTCATGTTCTTCGAATGTGCTGATCGGCCGACCGCACATGAACGCGGCAAGCCAGACGTTGAAAATGCATCCGGCATGCACCAGTGGTGGGCCGATTATCAGGCCTACGGCACGTGGAACCCCGAGACGGAATGCGGCCTGACGACAGTAATGAATTGTTCGAATTGGGACAATATTTACAGTCTGCACCCGGGCGGAGCCATCTTTCTCTTCGGCGACGGAAGCGCGTCGTTTCTCACCGATAATCTAGACGTAGATACGTTTGTATCGCTGTTCACGCGCGGCGCGGACGACACCGTGGGACAATATTAGAGCCTATCCCAAAATGCCGGGGACTATCCCAATTTTTGCGGAGTCCGCAGAGCAGAAACGGGACCGTCCCCTTCTCCGGCGCATTTTGGGATAAGCTCTAGGATTCAGCCACTACCGATGGTGGTCACTCGAGTGAAGTGTATACCACTCCTTGCGAATCCGGCTACAGCTACAAAATCGAGTGTCATTGACCACTCGCGTGCTGTGGAGATTGTGCATTGCGCTCGTGCAATCATCGGGTTTCATCAACGCGAACTGGCAGAGTCAGTGGCCACCAAGCTGAAGAATGCGTTAGCCGGCAGCGACGGCCACGAGCTCTTGGCTGACGGCTTCGATTTCGTCGGCGGTAAGCCGCGGCAAGGATTCGGCGAAGCCGACGACGAGGGCCAAATCGCCGAGGCGGTTGATCTGGCGGGCGATGCCGTGGCCCAAGTAGTGCAAGGCTTCTAGGGCATCGGGCGTAAAGATATCGCGTGTGGCGCCGGCTGCGCGTAGCCGATGGCGGACGTAGTCGATGGTTTCCTCGGCGGTGAAGGAACGTAGGAGTGACTTGACGGCAATTCGTTCATCCAAGCTAGGGAGTCGTCCGACGGCGGAGACGAGGTTCATTTGGCCAAGCAAAACCAGGGTCAGCGTGGGCCGGCCGGAGAATTCGAAATTCAGCAGCAGTCGCAACGTCTCGAGCGCGCCGCAATCTTCGAGCAGGTGAGCTTCGTCGATCACGACGACGGCGTGCCGGCTTTGCCTGGCGTTCTGTTCGAGCAATGTTTCCAACCGGCGAACGCACTCTTCGATCGTGTATCGCGGTGGACCTTCCTCCGGGCTGTGCCCCACCGCCGGAGCGCCAAGCTCTTCGGCCAGATACACCAAGAGATCGCGGCTGGACATTTGCGGGAAGACTAGGTGCGCCTGCGGCCGGTATGATTCGT
>DASZZA010000165.1:0-2077 GCA_035545135.1 Lacipirellulaceae bacterium
TGCCCGCGGCGCTCGCCCCATTCCTCACCGTCAATATGATGACGCCGATCAAGGTTCGGTGCCTCGATGGGGTCGGTGAAATCATGGTCGATCTCCTGCCGCCCATGCTGGCCGCCATCTTGGAAGCGGCTGGACGCCTGGAGAAGTGCGACAATGCCGAAGATTTGACGACGGCCTTGACCGAGTGTTTGCTCTCGGGAGCGACCAATATGTCGCGCGAGCAACTGGGCGTCCGAAGCCACGAGTTAGCCGTAGAGATGCTCGACCTGGGGGTCAAGCTGAAGCAGGCTCGGGACAGGGCCTCTCACTTTTTCACAATGCCGAGTTTGGCAAGCAAGCGGGGGACTTTGAGGACGTTTTGTCGCAGAGCAGCGGCGATATTCTTCGCGCCCTCGGCACGCAAGGCGGCGATCAAGCCGTTCCGCAGGCCGGCCAGGATTTGTGGGGCGTGCCCCTTCTGAATTTGGCTCGCGTCTTCGCCGAAGGTCACGTCGCGGACGTAATGAGAGCGGTTTTCGATTCCCCAGTGGCCACGGTTGTAAGCCAACAGTGTGGCGGCGTCTGCCTGATGCCGAGGAACACTGGTGATCGCGTAGGCGACTTCATGCTCTTCTTTGCCGCGTAGTCGCCGCCAACGCTCGATGCGGCAAACCTGGGCCACGCCAGGCCAGTCGAGATGTTCGGCCAACCGCGTGGAAGCCTCCAAACGACGCCGCTCGCGACGACCATGCCCTTTGTTGATGGTTTCAGCCACCGACAGGTGCGATTGCCGCTGCCGCTCGGTGTAGGGGGGAAAAGGCCGGTCGAAACTCGGCTTCGATGGCCTGCTTGAGTTCGGGCTGGTTGTCCTTCACCACAAAGAGATAATGCCCGTCGTCGTCGACAATCTGTCGGCATAAATCGCGTTGGCAGAACATGGCGTCCCCCGTGATCAGGCGCCCTTTGAGGACCAACGTCTTGAGCAATTCTAAGGCTGTTTTATGTTCGTTGGTCTTGCCGGGAACTTCCGCTTGCCGCAAGACGAAGCCGGTCCGCTGATCGAGCAGCGACAGTAAATGGATGAGTTGGCCATGTTCGCCCAAAGCGCCGCACAACGACTTGCCGTCCATCGCCACCGGTTGCAAGCCGGTTCCGGCCAGACCGCTGTCTGCCAACAATCGGTCAACCCAAGGGCGTAAAGTGGCTTCCAGAACTTGCGGCGACAGCCGCATCAAGAGCTTGCGAAATGCATTGAGCTTGGGGGGCCTGCGAAAGAAGCCCAGCAGATGCCAAGTTTCCGGTTCCTGGCCATGAATCCAATCGACAATCGCCGAGTAGCTGCGCGCACCGCACAGCAAGGCACAAACAATTGCGGCCAGCATGGCCGAAAGCGAATGGCGTCGTCCCTGGCGCCCGCGCGGGTCGGGAATCTGCTGCAAAACACGCAGCAAACTCCCCGCGGGAGCGGGTAGCACAACAAACCTCCTTGAGAAAAAAGACTCCTTTAACAGCGTTGCAGAATCCTACGCACCAACGCCATGTTGGAAAAGGGGAAGGCCCTGAGGCTCGGGAGAACAACTGAGAATTCGCGCGCCGTAGCAACTCGTTCCGGAGCCCGTGGGTTAGCGCCCTAGCCCGGTTTGACGACCGACAGCAAGAAGGTCGGATTGAGTGCGTCGAATCGCACGCGTTCCAATTGATAGGTACCGCGCGCGACGTTGATCATCCATACCTTCACATCGTTCACGCGTCGGTGCAGGGTGGCGTGGACATCGGCGAGGTTCTCGATGCTGCCGACATTGGCCACCAACCGCCCGCGCGGCCGCAGCCGGTCGTAGGCCAGATCGACGAGTTGGCTGATCTCGCGTCCGCTGCCGCCCAGAAAGACACTGTCGGGCGCGGGCAGTCCGTTCCATGCTTCCGGGGCACGGCCGTGGACGGCGATCAGGTTGGTCACACCGAATCGCTCGGCGTTTTCCTGGATGAGGCCGTAATCATCCGCATCCATCTCGATGGCGTAGGTACTGCCGGCCGACGCGAGTTGCGCGGCCTCGATGGCGACCGAGCCGCTGCCGGCGCCGATGTCCCAGACGGTGCT
>DASZZA010000166.1:0-4132 GCA_035545135.1 Lacipirellulaceae bacterium
AAGTTACCGGAAGACGTCAAGCGGATCGGCGTCACAACCAAAAAGAAATCGCCCAGCATTTTGTTGTGCGTCAACCTGGTGTCCGCCAAGCGGCCCGATGGCAGTTACTATTATGACCAGTTGTACCTCAGTAACTTTGCCACGCTGAGCGTGAAGGACGACCTGGCCCGGATCAAGGGTGTCGGCGACGTTGCGTTCCTCGGCCCGCGCGACTACAGCATGCGCGTGTGGCTTGACCCAGATAAGTTGGCCGCTCGCGACTTGACGGCCACCGACGTCATCAACTCGGTGCGCGAGCAAAATCGCCAGGTGGCGGCGGGCCGGCTTGGGCAACCACCTGTGCCAATGGGTGAATCGGTCAAATTCCAGTTGCCGATCAACGCGGCCGGGAGGCTGACGTCGGAAAACCAGTTCGAAAATATCGTGCTCAAAGCGAGCGCGGACGGCGGCGTCGTGCACTTGAAGGATGTGGTACGCGACACGCGCCGCGACGCGAATGGTCATGTCATCGATAAGGGCATCGAACTGGGCGCGAAGAATTACGACGTTAACAGCTATCTGGACGGCGAACCGTCGACCACCCTTGCCATTTTTCAGCTTCCCGGATCGAACGCGCTCGACACCGCAGAAGCCATCCGGGCCAAGATGGAGGAACTGAAGAGCCGTTTTCCAGAGGGCATCGATTATCACATCTATTACGACACGACGGTGTTCGTCGAAGAGTCGATCACGAGCGTCGTTCATACGCTGATCGAAGCGTTTGTGCTGGTGTTCATTGTCGTGCTCGTGTTCTTGCAGAATTGGCGAGCGACGATCATTCCAATGGTCGCCGTGCCAGTATCGCTGGTTGGCACGTTCGCGGTCATGGCCCTGATGGGCTTTTCGCTCAATAACCTGTCACTGTTCGGATTGGTGCTTGCGATCGGAATCGTCGTCGACGATGCCATCGTGGTGGTAGAAAACGTCGAACGGTGGCTGGCCGAAGGGTTGTCGCCGCGCGATGCCAGCCGCAAGGCAATGGACGAAGTAACTGGCCCGGTGATCGCGATTGCCTTGGTGCTGTGTGCGGTGTTCGTTCCCACTGCGTTTATGGCCGGCATCAGCGGACAATTCTACCGGCAGTTCGCGCTAACGATTGCCGCGTCGACCATCATCAGTGCGTTCAACTCTCTAACGTTGAGCCCTGCGCTTGCCGCGTTGCTGCTCAAATCCCACGGTCACGGCGAACACGGAAATGTTCAGCAAGAGGCATTGCCGCGAGCGGGTATTGCGATCATCGGCGGTTTGGTCGCGTATTTCTTTTTGTTGGCGCCCATTGGGCAACTCGTTGGAATCGAGGTCGGCGGGCATGGTCACGGCACGGTCGATGTCGCGTCGCACACCACTGTCGGGACTCTTTGGGCACTGAGGGCGGGGGTATTTGCCATAGGTGCTGTGGTGGGATGGTTTGCCGGGATTTTGGTCAATCGATTGCTGGGCGCATTCTTTCGTGCGTTCAACTGGTTTTTTGATGTCACGATCAACGTCTATGGCCGACTTGTCGCGGGACTGCTCCGAATTAGCGCCATAGGGCTGCTCGTCTACGGTGGCTTGATGGGGCTAACGTACCTCGGCTTCCGAGTCGTGCCCGTCGGCTTTATCCCCGAACAAGACAAGGGATACCTGGTACTCAATGCGCAATTGCCAGACGGTGCCGCGCTCGATCGCACCGACCAGGTGATTCGCGATATGAGCAGACTCGCCCGCTCGATACCGGGCGTGGCCCATACGATTGACTTGCCCGGTTATTCGGCACTGCTGAGCACGAACATCAGCAACGTGGGCGGTATGTTCGTGATTCTCGATCCGTTTGAAGAGCGTGCTGGGAAAGCCGACGTTAGTGCTCCGTCGATCATCCAAAAACTTCGCCAGAAATTCGCCGCCATTACGGCAGCTCGCGTGAGCGTCTTCGGCGCCCCGCCGGTCGATGGCTTGGGAACAACCGGTGGCTTCAAAATGCAAGTTCAGGACCGGCGTAGCGCTGGTTTACGCTCGCTGCAGGGAGCCGTCCAGAATCTGGCCGACGAGGGTAACCGCGATCCTCGCCTGTCCGGCCTGTTTAGCAGCTTCAGCGTCACTCAGCCGCAGCTCTATGTGAAAGTCGACGAGGAAAAAGCCAAAGCTCAACAAATCAAGCTTCAAGACATCGATGCAACGTTGCAGGCATATCTCGGCACGTACTACGTCAACGACTTCTTTTTTCAGAACCGCAATTGGCAAGTCAATCTGCAGGCCGCGCCACGCTATCGGATGCAGATCGACGACATCGGCAACCTCGAAGTGCGAAACAGCGCCGGTAAACGCGTGCCGCTGCGAACGCTGATTACCGTCCGGTACGACAGTGGTCCGGCGATTGTAAATCACTACAACTTGTATCCCTCGGCAGAAGTCAATGGCAGCACTGCACCGGGTGTCAGCTCCGGTCAGGCCATCGACATCATGGACGGTTTGGCCAACACCGCGCTGCCGACGACCATGGGATACGAATGGACCGAGCTTACCTACCAACAAATCCTCGCGAGCAAGGATTTACTAACTAAGTTGGCGTTCCCACTTGCGGTTGTGTTCGTGTTCCTGGTTCTAGCCGCTCAATACGAAAGTTGGTCGTTGCCGCTATCGATCATCCTAATCGTGCCGATGTGCTTGCTCGCCGCAATCACTGGCATTTGGCTCGAAAGGCTCGATAACAATATCTTTACCCAAATTGGCCTCGTGGTATTGATCGGTCTGGCCGCGAAGAACGCGATCCTCATTGTCGAATTCGCCAAACAGTTGCAGGATCAAGGCAAGAGCCGTTTCGAGGCGACCGTCGAGGCTTGTCGGCTGCGGCTGCGGCCGATCCTGATGACGTCATTTGCATTTATCCTGGGCGTGGTGCCACTGGTTTTGGCGAAGGGTGCCGGCGCCGAAATGCGGCACATGCTTGGAGTCGCAGTGTTCAGCGGTATGCTCGGTGTGACGGTCTTTGGAATTTTCTTCACGCCGATCTTTTACGCGGCGATACGCCGCTTCACCGAGCCGAAAACCGCGGCCGGCGCAACCGCGATTTCCAGTGGCGGCGCGGCGAGTGCTACGCCTACTGGGACAGATGGAAAGTCGGGTGGCCAGAAACAACCGGAGAAGCCAGCTCAGTATGTTCATTAGCCAATGCGGAACTATGTGCGTGACAATAGTTTCAAACACGAGTCGACATTGAACGACATCTCGTTCAGGAGGTGACCCATGGCAACGACCGGTAGTCTGTTGGATCGAATCGATGCGGAGTTCGCTGCGGCCGACGACCGCGCGCAGCAACTCAAGGGCCAGCAAATGGAGGAGTTTCAAGGTCGAAAACAGCGGCTTGAACAATTTGGACAACTTGTGGAACGGCTTCGCGACGTCTGGCGTCCTCGCTTGGAGGCGCTTGCGCAAAAATTCGGCGAGCGCGTCCACGTGCATCCGACCATCGAGCCGGGCCGGCGAAGTGCAAGTCTTGAATTCAAATCGGATCTGGCCCGAATCGACCTGCGTTTTGCCGTAGCGCCGGATCCCGACGTGCGAAATCTGGTGTTCAGCTACGACTTGGAGATTATCCCAATCCTGATGAAGTTCGACTCGCACGATGAAATTGAATTTCCGTTGGATGCCGTGGATACCACCATACTCGGGAAGTGGTTTGACGACCGAATTGTGAGCTTTGTGAAAAGCTACCTTGCGATTCGCGAAAACCAGTACTATTTGAAGGATCAAATGGTGGAAGATCCAATCGCGAAAGTGAAATTCCCGAAATTCGCGGCTGGCGCAACTCTTGAAGTGAAGGGCAAAACGGTTTACTTCATCGACGAATCAACGTGTCACGAGTACCAGGAACAAGAAGCGGTCAAGCAGTAACCATACCTTGCGAAACCCCGACGAACTAATCCTCAATGGCTGGCAAACAAGAGAAGAAGAAAGAGAAGAAGTCGAAGGACAGCAAACTACCTCAATTGACTAACAAGAAATATGAGGCCGAGCTGCGGCGCCTCCAGGCCGAGCTTTGCTCACTGCAGGCGTGGGTAAAAGCCAAGGGCCTGCGCGTAATCATTGTCTTCGAAGGACGCGACGGCGCCGGCAA
>DASZZA010000167.1:0-5276 GCA_035545135.1 Lacipirellulaceae bacterium
AAAATGCCGGGGACTGTCCCAATTTTTGCGGAGTCCGCGGAGCAAAATGGCACTGTCGGACTTCCCCTTCTCCGGGGCCGACCGACTCAGAGAACAACGCCCTTCGGTGTATAGGTGTATAAATGATGCCCGGCTTGGTACGCGTCGAAACCATCGAACCAGGCGTCGCGTGCGTGACGCTCGACCGGGCCGATCGTCGCAACGCGCTTTGCATCGATTTGCTCGAGCAGCTTTGCACCGCGATCCAAAACTTAGCAAACGATACTGCCATTCGAGTCGTGATCCTGCGCGGGGCCGGTCCTGTTTTCTCGGCCGGGCTCGATTTGCGCGAAGCTGCCGACAATGCACTCATCGAACAATCCGCCACGGCCGTGTCGCGGACGCTTGAATTGCTCCGCAGTTGCCCACTGATAGTGGTGGCCGCCGTCCTGGGCGGCGCCTACGCAGGGGGTGCCGGCGTAATGGCCGCATGCGACATCGTAATCGCCGCAGACGACGCGCTGATCGGCTTCCCCGAAGCACGCCGTGGCCTGCTGCCCGCTATCATTTGCGATGTATTGATTCGTAAGGTTCGTGAAGGCGATCTGGCCGAACTGTTCCTCACGGGAGAACCAGTCAGCGCGACTCGTGCACGAGAACTCGGTCTCGTCCAACGTGTCGTGCCGGCCGAGCGACTGCAAGACGAGGCATTATCCGTAGCGAGGGCCATTATCGCCGGTGGCCCCGACACGATTCGGCAAACCAAATCGCTGCTCAATGTGTTGTTTCACTCAACCGTCGAACATCGCAACGACGATTTCGTAAAGCAACACCTGGCCGCCCGATACAGCAAAGAAGCCCGCGAAGGATTGGCCGCATTCGCCGAAAAGCGAAAACCGAATTGGTAATGGAAAACTGGGAGGGCGAAGCTCCTGCTGAGCCGCGTTTCGCGGTCAATCGGCTCGGCGGGGGCCTCGCCCTCCCGATATCGCTGATTGATACCCGCTCCAATTCGCCTACCCACTCACCGACCATGACCACTATCACCGAACAACCCGACCGCGTCGCACAGCGCGAAGAACAAATACAGCAGGCCGAAGAACTGCTCGGCGCAATGCCACAAAAAATCGGCGTGGCAAAGGGAATGTTCGCGGGACGATTCGTCGCCAACTGGGTGTTCCCCTATCCACAGATTCCGACCTCTCGGCAGCCCGAGGTAGAGCGCGCCGTCGTCGAACTCGAACGCTTTTGCGATGAACACCTTGACCCCGAGCGCATCGATCGCGAGGCCGACATCCCGCGCGAAGTGATCGACGGCCTGGGCCGTCTCGGCGTCCTCGGCATGACGGCGCCGGCCGAATTCGGCGGTCGCGGCTTTTCGCAGATGGGTTACTGCCGATTGTTGGAAGTGATCGGCGCACGCTGCAGCTCCACCGCAATCTTTGTCAACGCTCACCATTCGATCGGCATGCGGGCACTGCTCCTGTTCGGCACTCGCGAACAAAAACAAAAATGGCTGCCCGACCTGGTGAGCGGACGCAAACTGGCCGCCTTCGCGCTCACCGAACCCGAAGCCGGCTCCGACGCCGCAAACGTGCAAACCTCCGCTGCCCCTTCGCCCGACGGCGCCGGTTTCATTCTGAACGGGCAAAAACGCTACATCACCAACGGCGGCATCGCCGGCATCTTGACCGTCATGGCTCGCACACCCGTCCCCGACAGCAACGCGACCGCCGTCACCGCATTCCTCGTCACGCCCGATATGCCCGGCTTTGAAGTCGTCGAGCAACGGATGGAAAAACTGGGCATCCGAGGTACCGCGACCGCCCGGCTTGCTTTCCACAACATGTATGTTCCGCGCGAGAACATCCTGGGCCCCATGGGCAAAGGCCTGAAAGTCGCGCTCACCGTGCTCGACTTCGGTCGCACCACCTTCGGCGCCTGCTGCACCGGCGCCGCGAAAACCTGCCTGCGACTCGCCGCCGATTACGCCGGCACCCGGCGCCAATTCGGTCGCCCGCTGGCCGAGTTTGAGCTCGTCCAGAAGAAGCTCGCTCACATCGCCGCCTGGACGTACGCGATGGAAGCTATGACAACCGTCACCGCCGGCCTCATCGATCGCGGCCTCGAAGACTACATGCTCGAGACCGCCATGCTCAAAGTTTGGAGCACCGAACGCTTATGGACGATCGTTAACGACGCGTTCCAAATCTTCGGCGGCGCCGCTTACTTTACCGATCGCCCACTCGAACGCATGCTCCGCGACCACCGCATCAACCAGATTGGCGAAGGTGCAAACGAAGTGCTGCTGTCGTTCATCGCCTTGATGGGTATGCGCGGCCCCGGGCTGCAAATGAAAAACGTCGCCGACGCCTTCAGGCGCCCCTGGAGCGCCACTGGCGTGATCGGCCGCTTCGTTGCGGATACCTTTCGCCTACGATTCAGTTCGCCGAACGTCCCCGTGCGATCGCATGAGTTGAAACCCGTAGCGCGACGGCTCGGCCGCCTCGTCCATCGACTGAGCATCGCCGTTCAAAACACACTCATCCGCTACCGTGAGGACATCTTTGAACGGCAACTCGTGCAGGAGCGAATTGCCTGGCTGGCGATGGAACTCTTCGCCGCCGCATGTGCCCTCAGCCGCCGGGACGCCGACCTGGCCGCGAATGACCGTTCACACGACGCCGCAGCGCGACTTGCAATCGCCGATTCGCTACGCCATGCCGAAGCCTGTTTGCAGCAGCTGCGGGCCAACGACGATCCACTGGTGGTTCGGGCCGCGCAAAGCAAGATCAAGATGTAAGCCACTCCCTTCCAATCTTATACCTCGCGGCACCGCGACTCTGCCGGCCACTCACTTCGGCCCCATGCGAATCGCGCCATCCAGCCGCAGCACGCAGCCGTTAAGCATGTTGTTCTCGAACACGTGGCACACGAGCGAAGCGAACTCCTCTGGGTTTCCCAATCGGTGTGGGAACGGCATTTGATCGCTCAGCGATTGGCGCACTTTATCGGGCGCGCTCCGCATCATTGGGGTGTCGAATACCCCCGGTGCAATCGAGACAACCCGAATGCCGTGCTGGCCCAATTCACGAGCCAATGGCAATGTGAGCGACGCCACGCCCCCCTTCGATGCTGCATACGCCGCCTGTCCGATCTGGCCTTCGTACGCCGAAACTGACGAAGTCATTACTGCAACTCCGCGCAAGCCGTCCTCTTGCGGCTCACTTCTTACAATCGCCTCCGCAGCCAGCCGAACGGCGTTGTACGTTCCATTGAGATTGATCTCAATGACGCGCCGAAACGCTTCGTACGATGCCGCTCCCTCGCGGCCCAACGTTCGTTCGGCGTGCAAAATTCCCGCGCAAGCGACGACCCCACGCAGCGGCCCGAATCGCTCCTCGCCCGCCGAAATCGCCGAACGCACGTCGGCTTCGCTCGTCACGTCGGCCCGCGCGAACAGCACCGCGTCGTCATAACCATTTAGAACCTCGGCGCGCGGCGGAGCCACGTCGGCAATGATAACGTGCGCCCCGCGCCGCGCAAGCTCCTCAGCACACGCCGCCCCGAGCCCGGAACTGCCGCCGGTAATCAAAATAGTTGACGTGCTGATTTGCATAAATCCGACAATTCTCACGCACGAACACAGACAATAAACCCAAAATCGAGCTGCTGATTCGCTCTTACGTCCGCTGACCCCATTCGTTTCCAAATCGAAGTTTATTAGCGGCAATCAGCGTTCATTAGCGGTAAAAACGCTTCTAATGAGCCCGTCACGCGGTTTCGATTTCCGCCACTTCCTGCAATCCAAGCTCTTCGATTGCCTGCTCGCGAATCTTGTACTTCTGGATCTTTCCGGTCACAGTCGTCGGGAAACGCTCCACGAACTTCCAGTACCGTGGTGTCTTGAAATGCGCGAGCGACTTCCGGCAGAACTCCCGCAGCTCGTCTTCTGTCGCTTTGTGACCACACTTCAACTTGACCCAGGCCAGCACTTCTTCACCCAACCGCCGATCCGGCACGCCGACGACCTGCACCTCTGCCACCGCCGGGTGTTGATACAGCCGTTCCTCGACTTCGCGCGGATAGATGTTCTCGCCGCCGCGGATGATCATGTCGTGCAGCCGACCCGTGACGCGGTAATACCCGGTCCGCTCCCGCATGCCGAGGTCGCCTGTGTGCAGCCAGCCGTCCGCATCGATCGCCTCGGCCGTTTTATTTGGCATATTGTAGTAGCCGATCATCACCCCATGTCCCCGCCCGCAGATCTCTCCCTGCTGGCCGTCGCCCAAATCCTCGCCCGTCGCCACATCAACAATTTTTGCTTCGGTTCCCGGCAGTGGCCGGCCAACCGTTCCCACTCGCAGCTCGAGCGGATCGTCCACTCGCGTCTGCGTCAACAACGGAGATAGCTCCGTCTGCCCGTACCCGATCGTTATTTCTCGCGCGCCCATTTCCTGCGTCACGCGCTTCATCGTTTCGATCGGACACGGGCTGCCCGCCATGATCCCCGTACGCAACGACGACAGATCGCGCCGCGAATAATCCTCATGCTCCATCTGGGCAATAAACATCGTGGGGACGCCATAAATGGCGGTGCACCGCTCTTGCTCGATGGCCGCAAGCGTTGCACTCGGACTAAAGCTCTCCGCCGGAAACACCATGGTCGAACCGTGAGACACGCAACACAGTGTCCCCAGCACACAGCCAAAACAGTGGTACAACGGCACGGGTAGACACACACGGTCCTTCTCATCGAACCGCTGACAATCGCCCGCATAGAACCCGTTGAGCAAAATGTTGCGATGCGACAACATCGCGCCTTTCGGGCTTCCCGTCGTGCCGGACGTATATTGAATGTTGATTGGGTCCTGCGGACTTAGCCCAGCAGCAACCTCATCCAGCCGATCGCGCGGCACTTCCTCTCCACGCGTCAGCAACTCCCGCCACGAAATCGCTCCCCGCGGGGTGCTGCCGCGCAGCGAGACGACCCATTTTAATCTGGGAAATGCCTCGCTATGCAATTCGCCCGGCGTCGCCGCCGCAAGTTCCGGACACGTCTCCTTCAACATCTCGAAATAATTCGATGACTTGAATGTGTCGACCAGCGCCAATCCGCGCACATCCGATTGTCGCAGCGCATACTTGAGTTCACTCGTGCGATAGGCCGGATTGATATTGACGAGCACCACCCCGATCCGCGCCGTGGCGAACTGCAGCAGCACCCACTCCGGCACGTTCGTTGCCCACACGCCGAAGTGGTCGCCCGCACAGAAACCCAGCGCCAATAATCCCCG
>DASZZA010000168.1:0-3041 GCA_035545135.1 Lacipirellulaceae bacterium
ACCGACGGAAGCCAACTCTGCCTGGCCGGTCCCGCGCTCGTGAAGGCCGCCATTGGTCAGTCGGTCGATCCCGAAGAGCTCGGCGGCGCCGCCATGCACGCGGCCATCAGCGGCACCGTCGATTTTCATGCGCCGAATGACGAATCGTGTCTCCGGCGATTGCGCTCGCTGGTGGAACTGCTGCCATGCGCGAACGACAAGGCTGCAACAGCCGCGGATAAAGCGCTCGTCTCTTCACCCGTGGACTGCGTGTACGACATCGTCCCCGCCGACGGCCGCGGCGAATACGATATCCGCGATGTGCTCGCGTGCATCGTCGATGCGGAATCACTCCAAGAATACAAACGGGAGTTCGGCCAATCGCTGGTTACCGCCTATGCAAGGATCGGCGGCCACGCGGTCGGCATCGTCGCCAACCAAAAAATCCGCAGCCGTTCCGCCAGCGGCGAACTGCAGATTGGCGGCGTAATCTATCCCGACGCCGCAGACAAGGCCGCCCGCTTCGTAATGGATTGCAACCAGTCGCGCGTACCGATCGTCTTCCTGCAAGATGTGCAAGGTTTCATGGTCGGCAAGCAGGCCGAGCAGTCCGGCATCATTCGAGCAGGCGCGAAGTTGGTAAATGTCGTTAGCAACTCAATCGTTCCGAAGCTAACCGTCGTCATCGGCGGATCTTTCGGCGCTGGCAACTATGCCCTTTGCGGCAAGGCGTACGATCCTGCGCTCATCCTCGCCTGGCCCTCCGCCAAGTATGCGGTCATGGGTGCCGATCAGGCGGCCGAAACGCTGCTCGCCTTACAACTTCGCGATGCCAAGCGCGCGGGAAAACCGCTGTCCGAAAACGAAATCGACGAACTTCGCCGGTCGATCCGCGGCCGCTACGAAGCGGAAACCGACATCCGTTACGGTGCCGCCCGCGGCTGGGTCGATGCGATTATTCGTCCGCATGAAA
Organism: Lacipirellulaceae bacterium; assembly: GCA_035545135.1. GTDB lineage: Bacteria > Planctomycetota > Planctomycetia > Pirellulales > Lacipirellulaceae > JABDGM01. Next base: position 953 of record DASZZA010000168.1, read on the forward strand.
CTCGGCTCTGGCTGCAATCGGCTCTCGACCTGTTGCCGCCGACAACCAGCGGCGATTTCCGAACCGGCATGCTGCAAGTCTGAGAAATGACACCGACTTCAAAACCTCTTCGCGTTGGCAACGCTCAAGCATTCTGGGGCGACCGCACAGACGCCGCAGCCGAGATGCTCGCGCGCGAACCCGGCTTGAATTATCTCTCACTCGACTACCTGGCCGAAGTGTCGATGTCCATCCTGGCGATGCAGCGCGAGCGCGATCCGCACGCCGGATTCGCCCGCGAATTTGTCGATGTGGTCCGCTCGCTCGCGCCCTACTGGTCCTCCGGCGGCCGTTGCCGATTAATTACGAATGCCGGCGGATTAAACCCCCGCGGCTGCGCCGAAGCCTGCCTAACCGCGCTTGCCGACGCCGATTGTCGCCCGTTGCGGATCGGTGTGGTAAGTGGCGACGATGTGTTACCGATTATGCGGAGCGGGACGAAACGCTCATCGGCGGCGACGTTTCAAAATCTCGACACGGACGCGGCAATTCGTGATGTCCACGATCGCCTTGTCACCGCAAACGCGTATCTCGGCGCCGCCCCCATCGTGCAAGCACTCGCCGACGGCGCCGATATCGTCATCACTGGCCGCGTTGCCGACCCATCGCTCACGGTCGCCCCCGCCATATATCACTTCGGCTGGAACGAAAACGACCTTGACCGCCTGGCCGGTGCGTCGGTCGCCGGCCACTTGATCGAATGCGGCACGCAGATCACGGGCGGCATCAGCACCGACTGGCTTGATGTGCCCGACGTCGCCCACATCGGTTTCCCCGTCGTGGAAATCTCACAAGACGGTAGCTGCATCGTCACCAAACCGCACGGCACCGGCGGACGCGTCAATGAACTCACCGTCAAAGAACAGCTCCTCTACGAAATCGCCGACCCCGAGAACTATCTCAGCCCCGACGTCACGGTTTCCTTTCTCTCACTCACCGTCGTTGATTTGGGCAACGACCGAGTGCGCGTGAGCGGTGCACTCGGCAAACCACGCGCGGCAAAATACAAAGTAAGTGCCACCTACAGCGACGGCTTCCGCGCGGCCGGAACACTAACCATCATCGGCCGAAACGCGGACACGAAAGCCCGTCGTGTCGGCCAGTTGGTCCTGCAGCGTGTTCGCGACTCCGGCTACGAGCTGCGCGACGCCCTCGTCGAATGCCTCGGCGCCGGCGACGCAACCGGCCGCGTTGCGGCACGATGCGGCGATCACACAAACAGCTTCGCCGAAATCGTGTTGCGCATCGCCGTCGAAGCCGACGCACGCGACGCCGTTGAATGTTTTGCCAGCGAACTGTCTCCGTTCATCACGGCCGGCCCGCAAGGAACGACCGGGTACGCCGAAGGTCGCCCCCGCGTCCACCCTGTTTTCCGGTACTGGCCATGCTTGATCGAGCGCCACGCCGTCACACCCCGTGTGGAAATTCTTACAACCTCGAAAACTTTAAAGGCAACGTTGCCCAACCGCGCTAGCAGCCATTCCGTTCAGTCAATTCCACCACTGCCTTTGCAATCGACGCGCATTCTCACCGCTTGGGAGGGCGAGGCTCCCGCCGAACCGAATGCCACCAGCCCCGGCAATTATGCGCAACCGTCCAATCTATATGATATCGCAATTGCTCGTAGCGGCGATAAAGGTTCGAGCGCAACTGTCGGCGTCATCGCCCGCACTTCCGGCTGGTGGGAATTCCTACGAACGTGGCTCACATCCGACCGTGTCGCCGAGTTCCTTTCCGCGCTGCAAATCGAACACATCGATCGCTACGAGCTGCCAAATCTACACGCACTCAACTTTGTGCTCCATGGTGTCCTCCGCCAAAGTTTACGAACCGACGCCCAGGGTAAGGCATTGGCGCAGCTACTCCTCGAGTTGCCATTGCCCGAGAACGCACTGCGTACAATAAGTAAGGGAATTCTATGAAAGCTCCCTCTCCCGCTGGGAGAGGGCCGAGGTGAGGGTGCCTTGGAAATGGTTTTGTTACAGTCCTCAGCTTAGAGCCTACCCAAAATGCCGGGGACTGTCCCAATTTTTGCGGAGTCCGCGGAGCA
>DASZZA010000169.1:0-3022 GCA_035545135.1 Lacipirellulaceae bacterium
CCTCGAATTGCTGCGGCGGCTGGTGCAAATACCGAGCGTCAACCCAATGGCCGGCCGCGTCGAGGGGCCGCATGTCGGTGAAGCACGCCTCACCGCCTTTCTACAACAACAATGCGAATCGCTCGGTCTGCCTTGGCTGCGCCAGCGAGTCCATCCGGGCCGCGACAATCTCCTGGCCTTGCTTCGCGGCAACCCATCCGTCGAGGACGGCGGCCAGTTTCTGCTATGGGACGTCCACCAGGACACTGTACCCGTCGACGGCATGACCATAGACCCATTCGGTGGTGAGATCCGCGACGGCCGCCTCTACGGCCGCGGCGCTTGCGACGTAAAGGGCGCCATGGCGGCCATCCTGACCGCAATCTCGCGTCTGGCGTCCGCGAACCAAGCGAGCCACGCTGGGCCGACCGTCGTCATCGCGTTCACCGTCAACGAGGAGTGTGGCTTCACCGGCGCGCAAACTCTTTGCAATTTGTGGCGATCCGATCGTACAGAACCTGCCGACATCGTTCCCGGAAAGATTTCGGCCGAGGACCTGTTTCCGCGGGCTCCCGACGCGGCCATAGTTGCCGAGCCCACGGACCTGCAAGTTGTCGTCGCTCACCAGGGCGTCGCACGATGGCAATGCCGCACGACCGGTCGCGCCGCGCACACGTCTCGTCCCGACGCCGGCATCAACGCCGTTTACGGCATGGCGCAGGTCGTCCAGGCAATTGAGCAGTATCACGCCAAATTACAACGAACCGGGCCCGACCACCCGCTTTGCGGTCGGCCGAGCGTGTGCGTTAGCACGTTCCATGGCGGCGTCGGTGTGAACACCGTGCCCGAATCAGCGACAATCGACATCGATCGCCGACTTGGGCCGGACGAAAACGCAGAATCAGCGTACGACGAAATGGTCCGATTCATCGCCCAGCACGCGGATGTCGGCCGCTGCAAAGTCGAGCACGATCCACCCTTCATGTACTGCAGCGGATTGAGCGATGGCGAAAACCACTCGCTCGCCGCTCGACTAGCCGACCTTGTGCACACGCACGACCGCCCATCCCAACTCGTCGGCGTACCGTATGCCACCGACGCGGTCGCAATCGCAGCCGCCGGCATCCCTACCGTCGTCTTCGGCCCCGGCTCGATCGCCCAAGCCCACACCGCCGACGAGTTCATCAATATCGAGGAATTGCGACTGGCATCCGACATCTTCTTTGATATCGCGCAAACCAGCATGAGCTGACTTCCAACTCTCAACCCTCAATCCTCACAAACGAAACCGCGGCGCCGACTGCAAGTCCGGCGCCGCGGTTCGATTGGCTTCATCCTCAAACGCGCGTCGATGAGTGTCCCCCCAGACGGTGACGCACTGCTCGTCACGGCCGCCGGCCGTGACAAATCGATCTTCTATGCACCGGCCGGTGGCTAGAAGATGTCGAGGACGAAGTGGGCTCCTCGATAATAGGGTCGTGGAGTTGGATACGGATTGAACCAGTGCCGGTTGTACACCGGGATGCGCATCTCGGGCGGATAGCGGTAGTACAAACTATCGGCGCTGCGGAAATACTCGTTGCCCCAGAAGTTTTGCGGATAGTACACGTACGGATAGTGATAGAACCGGTCCCAATCGAGCGTGTTGTACGTGTGGCCCCACGCGCGGCCGTACGCCTGTTGGGCTCGCGCCTGACGCGGTGACACCACCACGGACAGCAGCGCAGCGACGGCTATCGCGAAAAAGATCCGGCGGATCATGGCTACCCCCTGAGTCGTTTCAAACCATTGCGGGAATACTGGGTCTTCCTACGGCGGGCTTCCGTAGTAGCATCGACCGCCGTTACAAACCGGATTGAACGAAAATCCCGTACAACCCGCACGACCGGAGCGCCTTTGCGTGATAGCGTGTGAAACCTTACCGGTTAGGCGAAGAATGTCTCGGCCATCGGGCGCTCAAACATAGCCCGGCCATCTTGGCCGGGTCCTTTTGCACGTCGATTAGCCGTCGACCGAGTGAAGACGAGCCAACGGACCCAAGATGGGCCGGCTATGTGCCTACTCCGGCATCTTCCCGTCCACCAGCTCGCGTTCCCATTGGTCCATGAGCGGCCAGTCGATCGCGCACGTGCCGAAGTCGGCCATGTGCAGATAAGTTTCCAGCCGGGCGATTGTGCGATCGATCAGTTGGTCGTCCTTGCGGAACACTGGGCCGTGGCTCGGCAGCAGCCACTCCACGTCGCTGGCCCGTATCCGTTGTAGCGACTTGATAAAGTCCGAAATGCTGCTCCCGTGGTGGGCGTCGATGGCCCCCACACAACCGTCGCGGAACAGGTTGTCGCCCGAAAACAGCAGTTTGCCGAGCCGAAACGAAAGCTGCCCGTTCGTGTGGCCCGGCGTGTGCCACACTTCGAGCTCCAATTGGCCGATTCGAATTCGGTCGCCGTCGTCGACCATTCGATCGACCTTAACGGCCGGCATGTCCAGGTGGATATTCTGTGCGGCAATCTCAGCGAAGGTCATGACCTTGTCGCCCGATTCGAGCGGTTTGGCTGCCAATGGGTGGCACGTGACGGTCGTCTTGAGAAGCTGCTTGGCCTTCGCAAATCCTTGGATATGGTCGACATCTGCGTGCGACGCGATCAGCGTCACGCATTTCGAGAACGGAAAATCGAGCTGCCGAATGATCTCCAGGCATTCGTCGACCGCGTCCTCGTAGCCGATATCGATGAGCGTCCAATTATTGTCGCCGTCGTAGATCAAATAGACGCTGCAACTGATCCGCCGCTGCGCCTGGTGGTTCAGCTCGATAACATGCGGAAACAGAGGCTGACGCTTCAAAATAGCCATGCAAATCCTTTCCGGGCGAACAAATCGGACAATCGGCGATCATAAAATTCTACCGGCCGGCCCGCAACCAGCGGAACCGCCGCAAAATCGTGGACGGCGCGCGCCATCCGCGGCAATGCACATCTTCGGGAGGGCGAGGCTCCGGCCGAGCGATTTTGAGCTTCTAAAACAAAATGGCCGGGGACTGTCCCAA
>DASZZA010000170.1:0-2715 GCA_035545135.1 Lacipirellulaceae bacterium
ATATAGGTCAATGCGTAAGTTCACTGCCGACAAATGCTTAGCACGCCACCGAATATCCTTCGTCTCTCAATAGCGCACCAGATTATTGATTTTCCGAAATCAGGCGTTTATACTGAAACGCCATTGCACGGAACGTGGGGGAAAACGCGGGGTAGGTAGCAGGAGATGCCGTTATGTCGCGTCACACGTATTTTGTCCAGGAATGCCCCACGTGCGGCCGTAAATTGCAGGTCCGCGTGCAGTATCTCGGCAAGCAGGTCGTCTGCCAGCATTGTGGCGCCCGATTCGAGGCCTACGATGCAAGCACGGCCAGTTATCCGCCGCCGCCCTCGAGCATATCGGTACTGGAGCGAGCAGAACAGCTCCTCCAAACCGCCGGCACTTCTCCCGGCGGGCCGAATTTGATGACCGACGTCATGCCGGTCCGGCCAAAATAGCCGGTCGCTATTCGACCAGTTTTGTCACGTCGTCGGCGATAAAAGTAGCAGGAACTCATGCGGCAGTCCACGGTGGCGCGCTGCCATACAGGGCATATGGTTCCCTGACACCTTTTTGTGGCACTACACTATCCGACAAGTGTCGCCAAATCGTCGAAGTACCGCGGGTACGTTTTATCGACGCAGCCTGGGTCGTTGATTCGCACATCGGGGATTCGCAATGCTGCCAGGGCAAAGCTCATCGCCATCCGGTGATCACGATAGGTTTCAATAGTAGCCCCGTGAAGCTCCTTCTCCCCCACCGCTTCCACTGTCAGTCCATCTTCGTGCTCCGTTACGGCGACGCCCAGTTTTCGCAACTCCGTCGCGAGGGCTGAAATTCGATCCGTTTCCTTGTGCCGGATGTGACCCACGTGGCGGATTCTAGTCGGACCTGCCGCGAACATCGCCACAACGGATAGCGTTTGCACCGTGTCGCTGATCGCGTTCATCCCTACGTCGATACCATGCAGCGCATGGCCCGTGACCGTAATACTGTCGGCGTCTCGACGCACACCACACCCCATCCGTTCCAGGCACTCGACGAACGCCACGTCGCCCTGGAGACTGTCGGCCGACAGCCCGTCGACCGTCACTTCGCCACCGGTGATCGCCGCAGCAGCCCAAAAATAACTCGCCGCCGAGGCATCCGGTTCGATCGCGTATTCGCATGCACGGTACGGCAGCGGCGCTGCGATCCGAAAATGCGAGAGGCGTTTGTCCGTTTCCACCGCGATGCCAAACGACTTCATAACTTCCATCGTCATGCGCACATACGGCTGCGACACGAGCGCCCCTTCGATGTGCAGCTCGACCGGCGATTGCGCCGCCGGCGCAGCCATCAGCAAGCCGCTAAGAAATTGACTCGATATGTTGCCGCGAATTCTGGCGACGCCACCGGGCAGTCCGTTCGCATGCACGACGACGGGTGGGCACCCATTGCCGTTCTCGCTCTCTGCGTGCGCCCCAAGTTGACCAAGCGCATCGAGCAAATCGCCAATCGGCCGTTCCCGCATACGCTCGATGCCATCCAGCCGAAACGACCCGTGACCAAGCGTGGCCAGCGCGGTGAGAAAGCGGATCGTCGTCCCGCTATTGCCGCAAAACAAATCGGCTTCCAGCGCGGGAATCCGGCCGCTCGTCCCTCGCATGACCAGTTGTTTCCCCTCGTCGCTCGATGCCACTTCGATGCCAAGCCGACCGAGCCCGTCGATCATCACGCGGGTGTCGTCGCTATCGAGCGCGCCCATCAGCGTCGAATTTCCCTCGGCCATCGCCGCGCATATTAGCGCCCGATTCGTTATGCTTTTCGACCCCGGCGGGCGCACACGCCCCCGTATCGACCCAGACACCGGTTTCATCTCCCAAACATCTCTCATAAAACGGCGCGGCCGTTTCAGCGGCAGCGTTCTTCGGTTCGGCAATAGAATTGGTTATGCTAGTTGTTAGCCTATCGTGCAAATCCGTCACCCTCCAGTCACAGCGATCGTTACGCAAAGGACCGAAACAGTCATTCGCATGTTAACCGCTACGAGACGCGAATTAAAAGCGAACGGGTATGGTCAAAACATGATTCGTGATCGTTAGCGTTTCTTAGCGGTTTTCAGTTGCTTCCTTCTTTTGCACCTTTGCGTGAGCGAATAGTATTCTGCCTTCAAACTCATGAAAAAGCTCAACGCCGGCGGCGGCTGGCCCGCCCTCTGGTACACCTGGAAAAAGGCCCGCGAAGCTGGCGGCATCCGCAAGCTCTGGCGTGCGATGCGCACGAAGAATGCCTGTAAGACCTGCGCCCTCGGCATGGGCGGCCAGCGCGGCGGTATGGTCAACGAGTTGGGCCACTTTCCCGAAGTCTGCAAGAAGAGCCTGCAAGCAATGGTCGCCGACATGCAAGGCGCCATCCGTAGCGACTTCTGGCAGCGATACTCCACACGCCAACTCGAACAGCTTTCGCCGCGCGAGCTAGAAGCCTGCGGCCGCCTCGTCGAGCCGCTCCGCTACACGCGCGACACCGGCCGCTACATGCCCATCACCTGGGACGAAGCACTGGATCGCATCGCGACCAGGCTCCGCGCGACCCCCGCCGACGAAACATTCTGGTACTTCAGCGGCCGCAGCAGTAACGAGGCCGGTTTCTTGCTGCAGCTCTTCGCCCGACTCTACGGCACGAACAACGTCAACAATTGCAGTTACTATTGCCACCAGGCCAGCGGCGTCGGCCTGTCGAGCGTTACCGGAAGCG